>NZ_JBCLYA010000016.1:0-389 GCF_039650795.1 Salmonella sp. K21076 | reverse complement strand
ACGCCACCTCGCGACGGTGAGCTGAAAGCCGCGTCGCACCTGCTCTTTAACAATTTATCAGACAATCTGTGTGGGCACTCGAAGATACGGATTCTTGACGTCGCAAGACGAAAAATGAATACCAAGTCTCAGGAGTGAACACGTAATTCATTACGAAGTTTAATTCTTTGAGCATCAAACTTTTAAATTGAAGAGTTTGATCATGGCTCAGATTGAACGCTGGCGGCAGGCCTAACACATGCAAGTCGAACGGTAACAGGAAGCAGCTTGCTGCTTTGCTGACGAGTGGCGGACGGGTGAGTAATGTCTGGGAAACTGCCTGATGGAGGGGGATAACTACTGGAAACGGTGGCTAATACCGCATAACGTCGCAAGACCAAAGAGGGGGA
>NZ_JBCLYA010000015.1:0-31878 GCF_039650795.1 Salmonella sp. K21076 | reverse complement strand
TATATTACGCTTTCCTCTTTCAGAGTCAACCCTGAATTTCAGGATTTTTCTCTTCAACCGACCGGCTGTTTGTGTGAAGTGATTCACATCCGCCGTGTCGATGGAGGCGCATTATAGGGAGTTATCTGCTGACCGCAATAGAAAAATTGCAGAAAAATGACTGTTTGCTGCATTCCCCAGCAAAACCCTTGGTTATACCCATTTACGCACAGACTTATCCACAAAATGCGCGTTCATTTCCTCGATCTTCTCACTCTGCAAACGATCTTTCAGGGATAAAAGCGGGGCCAGAATTTAAAGAGAAAAATTCGCGAGCGTTGCGCAAACGTTTTCGTTACAATGTCGCCGCAAAATGAGAATGCCCCATAAGGAGCGTTAGCTGAGTTTTTCACGAAAAATTCAGCTAACGCTCTCTATAATCGTCAAATCCAGGGGATTTACCATGCAACAACGTCGTCCAGTCCGCCGCGCTTTGCTCAGTGTTTCTGACAAGGCCGGTATCATCGAATTCGCCCAGGCACTTTCCGCACGCGGTGTGGAGCTGCTGTCTACGGGGGGCACCGCCCGCCTGTTAGCAGAAAAAGGCCTGCCGGTGACCGAAGTTTCCGATTACACCGGTTTCCCGGAAATGATGGATGGACGCGTAAAGACCCTGCATCCAAAAGTACACGGTGGCATCCTCGGTCGTCGCGGTCAGGACGATGCCATTATGGAACAGCACCACATCGCCCCTATCGATATGGTTGTCGTTAACCTATATCCGTTCGCCGAAACCGTGGCACGCGAAGGCTGCTCGCTGGCAGATGCAGTAGAGAACATTGATATCGGCGGCCCGACCATGGTGCGCTCTGCTGCTAAGAACCATAAAGACGTCGCCATCGTGGTGAAGAGCAGCGACTACGACGCCATTATTAAAGAGATGGATGCTAACGAAGGTTCTCTGACCCTCGACACCCGTTTCGATCTCGCGATTAAAGCCTTCGAACACACCGCCGCCTACGACAGCATGATCGCCAACTACTTCGGCAGCATGGTTCCGGCCTACCACGGTGAAAGCAAAGAAGCCGCCGGTCGCTTCCCGCGTACGCTGAACCTGAACTTCATTAAGAAGCAGGATATGCGCTACGGCGAGAACAGCCACCAGCAGGCTGCCTTCTATATAGAAGAGAATGTGAAAGAAGCATCCGTTGCCACCGCACAGCAGATTCAGGGCAAAGCGCTCTCTTATAACAATATCGCCGATACCGATGCGGCGCTGGAATGCGTGAAAGAGTTCAACGAGCCAGCCTGCGTGATCGTCAAGCACGCCAACCCGTGCGGCGTGGCGGTAAGTACCTCGATTCTCGATGCTTATGACCGTGCGTATAAAACAGACCCGACCTCCGCGTTCGGCGGCATTATCGCCTTCAACCGCGAGCTGGATGCCGAAACCGCGCAGGCCATCATCTCCCGTCAGTTCGTGGAAGTGCTCATCGCCCCATCCGCAAGCGAAGAAGCGCTGAAAATCACCTCAGCCAAGCAGAACGTCCGTGTTCTGACCTGCGGCCAATGGGCAAGCCGCGTTCCGGGCCTGGATTTCAAACGCGTTAACGGCGGTCTGCTGGTTCAGGACAGGGATCTGGGTATGGTGAGCGAAGCTGAACTGCGCGTGGTGTCCAAACGCCAGCCGACCGAGCAGGAACTGCGCGATGCGCTGTTCTGCTGGAAGGTAGCCAAGTTCGTGAAATCCAACGCCATTGTGTATGCCAAAGAGAACATGACTATCGGCATAGGCGCAGGCCAGATGAGCCGCGTGTACTCCGCGAAAATCGCTGGCATTAAAGCGGCTGACGAAGGTCTGGAAGTGAAAGGCTCTGCTATGGCTTCCGACGCGTTCTTCCCGTTCCGTGATGGCATTGATGCCGCTGCCGCTGTCGGCGTGAGCTGCGTTATCCAGCCTGGCGGTTCTATCCGTGATGATGAAGTCATTGCCGCCGCCGACGAACACGGCATTGCGATGATCTTCACCGACATGCGCCACTTCCGCCATTAATTCAGGGAGCAGACGATGAAAGTTTTAGTCATTGGTAACGGCGGGCGCGAACATGCGCTGGCCTGGAAAGCCGCACAGTCGCCGCTGGTTGATACCGTTTTTGTCGCACCGGGTAACGCCGGTACCGCGCTGGAGCCCGCGTTGCAGAACGTGGCTATCGGCGTCACCGATATTCCGGCGCTGCTGAGCTTTGCCCAGAACGAGAAGATTGATCTGACCATCGTCGGTCCGGAAGCGCCGCTGGTGATCGGCGTGGTCGATGCGTTCCGCGCGGCGGGTCTGAAGATCTTTGGCCCAACCGAAGGAGCCGCGCAACTGGAAGGCTCCAAAGCGTTCACCAAAGATTTCCTCGCCCGTCATCAGATTCCGACGGCGGAATACCAGAATTTCACCGAGATTGAGCCTGCCTTGGCTTATCTGCGTGAGAAGGGCGCGCCGATCGTCATCAAGGCCGATGGTCTGGCTGCGGGCAAAGGCGTCATCGTGGCGATGACGCTGGAAGAAGCCGAAGCCGCCGTTCATGACATGCTGGCAGGCAACGCCTTTGGCGACGCGGGCCACCGTATCGTGATTGAAGAGTTCCTCGACGGCGAAGAAGCGAGCTTTATCGTGATGGTCGACGGCGAGCACGTGCTGCCGATGGCCACCAGCCAGGATCACAAACGCGTAGGCAACGGCGATACCGGCCCGAATACTGGCGGCATGGGTGCTTACTCCCCGGCGCCGGTGGTGACTGATGAAGTGCACCAGCGCACCATGGAACGCATCATCTGGCCAACCGTGAAAGGCATGGCAGCAGAAGGTAACACGTACACCGGCTTCCTGTATGCGGGTCTGATGATCGACAAGCAGGGCAACCCGAAAGTTATCGAGTTCAACTGCCGCTTCGGCGATCCGGAAACCCAGCCGATCATGCTGCGCATGAAATCGGATCTGGTGGATCTTTGCCTGGCCGCCTGTGACGGCAAGCTGGATGAGAAAACCTCCGAGTGGGACGAACGCGCTTCATTAGGCGTGGTGATCGCCGCGGGCGGTTATCCGGGCAGCTACAGCACCGGCGACGAGATCCACGGTCTGCCGCTGGAAGAAGTGGCTGACGGTAAGGTTTTCCACGCGGGCACCAAACTCGCCGATGACGACCGCGTGTTGACCAGCGGCGGTCGCGTACTGTGCGCCACCGCGCTGGGCCA
Organism: Salmonella sp. K21076; assembly: GCF_039650795.1. Lineage (NCBI taxonomy): Bacteria > Pseudomonadati > Pseudomonadota > Gammaproteobacteria > Enterobacterales > Enterobacteriaceae > Salmonella > Salmonella sp. K21076. Next base: position 28,656 of record NZ_JBCLYA010000015.1, on the reverse strand, counting down.
CACCGTGGCCGAAGCGCAGAAACGCGCTTACGCCCTGATGACCGACATCCGCTGGGACGGCAGCTTCAGCCGTAACGACATTGGCTGGCGCGCCATTGAGCGTGAGCAAAACTAACGGCTGAGTTTAGCCAGCAGCGTTTTGCGCGTAATGCCCAATTGACGGGCGGCTTCCGTTTTGTTGCCGCCCGTTTTTTCCAGCGCCGCCAGAATCACCTCTTTCTCCACATCGACCAACGGTTGGATTTCGGCGCTGTTTTCCGCTTTTATCGGCGTCGCGGCAATAGCGAGAGGCAATTCGCGTTCAGAAATGTATTCTCCCGTCAGCAACACCACCGCTCGTTCGATAGCGTTTTCCAGCTCACGGATATTACCCGGCCAGTCGTAGTGGATCAGCAGATCCATCGCCTGCGGCGTAAACCCCTTCACCGCTTTTCGGTTACGTTCGGCAAAACGCCGCAGAAAATGGTCTGCCAGTAGCGGAATATCTTCCCGACGCTGGCGCAAAGAAGGCATTTCAATCGCCACCACATTCAGGCGGTAATAGAGATCCTGGCGAAAGCGACCGGCACTCACCTCTTCCGCCAGGTCGCGGTGGGTAGCGGCAATTAACCAAACATCCACAGATATCGTCTGGTTACTTCCCACGCGTTGCACTTCGCGCTCCTGAATCGCCCGCAGCAAACGTACCTGCATTAACGGCGAGATATCGCCGATTTCATCAAGAAACAATGTCCCGCCGTCAGCTTCGACAAAGCGTCCCTCCCGACGTTTATCCGCGCCGGTAAACGCGCCTTTTTCGTGTCCGAACAGCTCAGACTCCAGCAGCGATTCATTAAGCGCCGCGCAGTTGAGCGTGACCAGCGGTTTATCGCTCCTGGCGCTACAGGCGTGCAGCGCCCGCGCCACCAGCTCTTTACCCGTGCCGGAGTCTCCGTGAATCAATACCGTGGCGTCTGATGGTGCGACCATCGCGATTTCATTCAATAAATGTTGCATCGCCGGGCTGCTGCCAATCATGCCAAATTGCGCAGCCGACGCCGATGGCAATTCAGCGCCCGTTTCCCGCGTATGCGCCAACGCCTTTTCCAGCGTCTCCTGCAGACGGTCAAAATCCAGCGGTTTAATTAAATAGTCGAGCGCGCCGGCTTTCAACGCCTCTACCGCCGTTTCCACGCTGGAGAATGCCGTCATAATCAAAATCGGAATGGCGGGGTTGAGCGCTTTAATCTCCTTCAGCGTGGCGATACCGTCCATCTCCGCCATACGCACATCGCACAGTACCAGATCAAAGACTTTCTCACGCACCTGAGCCAACGCATCATGCCCACTGTAGGCCAGAGCGACGTTATAGCCCCAGCCCCGAAGCAGCGCCTGTAAAATCGTGCAGTGGCTTACATCATCATCCACAACCAGAATATCGATTTTTCCGCGTATCACCCTTGTTAATCCTGTTGTCTCGCTATCACTGGCAACCAGATAGTAAAGACCGCGCCTTTACCCTCAATACTTTTCACCTTAATCGCGCCGCCATGCTGTTCGATGATATTTTGCACCACCGCCAGCCCCAGGCCTGTCCCGTCAGCTTTGGTCGTAAAATAAGGTGTAAAAATCGCCTCCAGCTGATCCGGGGCAATCCCTTTCCCGCTATCGGTAACAGTGATGATAACGCGGTCGGTCCCACTTTCTTTTGCCTCTACGGTAATCGTTCCCTGGCGGCCAATCGCATGAATAGCGTTCAGGTACAAATTCAACAGCACCTGAGTCAGCCTGTCCGGGTCAGCCTGAATACGCTTAAGCGTCTCATTCGCCGTGAATCTCAACTGAATCTCTCTGCTTTGGGCATCCTGACTGACCAGATTCAGGGAGTGAGTAATAATATCATTGAGGTTAACCGCCTGGAGCGTCAGATGCGCGGGCTTTACCAGTTCGAGCAATTCGCTTACCACCCGGTTCAAACGGTCGGCCTCTTTGGCCATCACCTGCGCCAGTTCATGCGACTCGCCGCCGGCAGGCGTGCGCTCGGCAAAGTATTTCGCCAGCCCTTTGATGGACGAGAGCGGGTTACGAATTTCGTGCGCGACGCCCGCCGCCAGATGCCCCATCGCCACCAACTTTTCTTTACGCTTCATTGCATCAAGCAGTTCTCTGTGCGAGCGCTGATAACGCTGATACCAAAAAAACGCCAGTAACGTTGCCAACAGCACCGCCGCTAACGCAGACAAAACAATCAGCGTATTACGCCACTCCCTTGCCTGAGTCGCGGCCAGCTCGCTGGCGTCAAAGGCAATAAAAATAGTTTGTTTCGCTGGTTCGTCGTCATTGGCGCTACGCGCCATGCCGTGCCCCCTCATACCGTGACCTCTCATACCGAAAAGCGGCTGGAACTGACGGTAAATTTCCAGCGCAGGCACCGTCTCGCCGTTAGCAGCAACGTCGACACGCCGCCAACACTCCTGCGGCCCGGGGTTTAGTTGATGCATTTCAGATGGGGAATAGAGCGACTTGCCCACCATGCCAGGGTTGCTATGAGTGATGATTACCCCCTGTGCATCCGTTACAGCGAACCACAACACGCCTGGCTGACCCGCCATCTCTTCCAGCAATGTCTGCTGCTGCGCGTGATGCATCCGCATTCCCATACCTACTCGCGTGCCGGACTCCAGAGCGCGAATGAGTACATTTCCCTTTTCCAGCAGCGTCTGCCTGGCGGCAGCGCTCTCACGGCCATAGTCGCGAATGACCATAATGGAAAATAGCCCCACCAGAATGAAGATCGCCGCAGGTAACAGCCGACTCAACCACATTGCAGCGGCATCTTTATGTAATCGTATAAAACTCACAGGCTTCCCCGGCTCGTTTTTATTTTCCTTACTTAAGCAGAGATCATGCCATTCTTCGCTCCGCATAACCGCGCGTTGTCGCACACCCTTTCGGATACGGATGGGTAAAAATGACTCGCCAGGCGGGTCATGCGAGTCATTTTTACTCGCTTTTTGCCGCCTGAAGCGGGTTAACTCGCTGCCCGACAAGGAATAGTTACCTGGCACGGAAGATGCAAGAGAGAGGATAAGATGAGCAACAGGAGAACGCAAAATGAAACGGAACAATAAATCAGCTATCGCGCTAATCGCCCTCTCTCTTTTGGCCCTGAGCTCCGGCGCCGCCTTCGCCGGGCATCACTGGGGCAACAATGACGGTATGTGGCAACAGGGAGGTAGCCCGTTAACCACGGAACAGCAGGCGACGGCGCAGAAGATTTATGATGATTACTATACGCAGACCAGCGCGCTGCGCCAGCAACTGATATCCAAACGTTATGAATACAACGCGCTACTGACCGCCAGTTCGCCGGATACTGCGAAAATTAACGCGGTTGCCAAAGAGATGGAGTCATTAGGCCAGAAGTTAGATGAGCAACGCGTGAAACGGGATGTCGCGATGGCGCAGGCTGGCATACCACGCGGCGCAGGAATGGGCTATGGCGGTTGCGGCGGCTATGGCGGCGGTTATCATCGCGGCGGCGGTCATATGGGTATGGGAAACTGGTAAAGCATGTTTGCCGAATGGCGGCTTCGCCATTCGGTATTCCATCAAAAGGTTTTCGCTTGCGGCTGCCAGTGACAGAAATCTGAATTCGCCACCAGCAAAAGTTGCGATCCTTCCGGCGCCTCCAGCCATGCTACGCTCACCTCTACCGATGAGTGGTTCTGGCGGCGCTCAATGTGGCTTATTGCCCAAGAATCCAGATCCGGTTTCAGCGTTTCACCTTCACAGGTGGTTACCGTATGGTCGGCGTGCCAGCGTCCCTGGCGTAGTATGACCCGCCCCAGGCGCAATGCGTCGCTGGTCTGACGGATTTGTTCGGCACGATAGCGATACAAGGCAATCTGATCGTTGGAAAGCTGCTGCTTCTGCCCCCCGACTTCACGCTGCATAAAACTGAGTTCGCCATGAGCGTCGAAACGCGCGCGAATATGTTCTGGCGGTTTGCTGTAAATATTGAGTTCAATAAGCGAAAGCGTATCACCCTGCCAACGATATTCGCTGGTCGTCGTGCTACCACTATGCCACGGGCTAAAAACAGAAAGCAGATGGACTTCATCGTTCGTATCTTTACGCCAGATACGCACCGCGCCGTGATCGCCGGCAAAGCCGCTGGCAGTAAACGGAGGCGGTGAAGCGTTATGACTGCAGGCAGTCAGCAACAGCGCGCCAGAAAACAGAAACGCGCGACGCCAGACGGACAAAAGGGGCTGACAAGCCCCTTCGATAAAACTGTTCACAGTTACGCGTCTTACTTAACTGCGTCTTTCAGAGCTTTACCAGAAACAAACGCCGGTACGTTAGCGGCGGCGATTTTGATTTCTTTACCGGTCTGTGGGTTACGGCCAGTGCGCTCAGCACGGTGGTTCACTTTGAAGGTACCGAAACCAACCAGTTGTACAGCATCGCCTTCTTTCAGAGACTCAGTAATAGCAGCCAGAGTGGATTCCAGAGCAGCTTTAGCCTGGGTTTTGGACAGTTCTGCTTTGTCTGCAATTACATCAATCAGTTGAGTCTTGTTCATAAGTTATCCTTACAATGTGTTTATCGCTTGCTAAGCATCGAGTGCGACGGAAATGCCAGAAAAGCACTCTCCTGCATACACGCACCGATAGCCACTTTTTTTCGCCTCCCAAATGTAGACCAGACGGGGGGCATAAGGGAAGCCTTATGGCACGACAAATCAGACGTTAAATCACGTTTTCTGGTGTCATTGCTGAAAATTTATACCGATATTGCTCTCGCCAGCCTCGCGCAGGTCTGCCCTGAGCCCTTTTATCAGTTCAATATCACGTTCTTCGCAGTCGGCTAAAAGTCGGAATATTTCCCACTGAATATCCCATTCCTGTTCAACGGCAGGGTTCGTTTTGAGCTCCTCATCGGTCATTTCCCGACCAGCCTGAGTCATTTCCAACATCGCTACCGTAGTAATGGAAGTCTTACTAACCTCAATAGCATGTTCCAGCGTTTCGCCGCTAAGACGAGAATGCATTAATTCGCTTAATGCGACGCAGGCATCAATCGCCGGGTAAACGCCGTACAAATCATAGTCGTCGGCTGCCGGAATTGCCTCTTCAAACTTCTCCAGTTGGCTATCGAAATTGACCTTTGCATCTTTCACCGTCAGGGTTTCCCAGATCAGATCCAGAATGCGACGGTAGATCTGTCCGTCGCCGAATTCCGTCTGCTTGCAAAACATGGCGTAGTTCGGGTACATGCGCTCGCACAAGCAGGCCATAAAGGTAACGTGCTGCCAACTTTCCAGCCGCTCCAGCCGCAAATGAATCGGGTTTTGTAACATGATGGAATCTCGAATCGGAAATTAGCGGCAGTTTACCTGAATCAGCGCTGAATTTCTTGCCAACGAACAAACGCCGGACGCCCGGAAGCGACGGCATCCGCCCAGCGCGTCGGCTCCGGCAGGCGATACCCTTTCATACAGCGCTGTACCCACGCCAGCGCGCTGTCAGTACTGACCCGGTGCCCTGTCGCGATAAACAGCGGATTACAGCGCGCCTTGCTGCGCCATACCCACGCCAGTTGCTCGCCTTTATCCATTAAGGGGCTAAGTGCGCCAGGTTCGGCGGAAAGTGGTTCAAATTTACCGCATAGCCGTTTTTTCGCCACGCCGATGGTCGGCACGTCCACCAACAGTCCAAAATGACTGGCGACGCCAAGCCGACGCGGATGCGAAATACCGTGACCGTCCACAAACAGCAAATCGGGCTTTTGCGAGAGCTGTTCCCACGCTGCCAGCAGCGCAGGATATTCACGAAAAGAGAGAAAGCCGGGGATATACGGCATGGTGGTGGCAATACGCGCCACCTTGTACTCTACTAGCTCAAGCGACGGATATTTCAGCAATACCATCGCCGCCCGCGTCACCTCGCCGCCCTGCTCAAAACCGACGTCCGCCCCGCCGATAAACGCTGGCGGATCTTTGTCCAGGCGATCTTCGCGGCAAACTGATGAAGCAAGTTCTATCTGTTGAGCGCGTAGCGACGCGAGATCCATACTAACTCCTTAGTTGTGATACTGCGCAGAAAGTCGGTGCACTGCCTCCACAAATGCGCCAGCATGTTCTGGCGGCACATCCTGATGGATGCCATGTCCAAGGTTAAAGACGTGCCCTTCTCCCTGACCGAAACCAGCAAGTATAGTCGCTACCTCGTCTTCGATCCGTGCCGGCGGCGCATACAGCATGGACGGATCCATATTGCCCTGCAGCGCCACTTTATGGCCAACGCGACGGCGCGCATCGGCGATATCTGTCGTCCAGTCGAGACCCAGCGCATCGCAGCCGGTTTCCGCCATCGCCTCCAGCCACTGACCGCCACCTTTAGTGAACAGCGTTACCGGCACGCGGCGACCGTCGTTTTCACGCAGCAGGCCATCGACGATTTTATGCATGTAGTAGAGGGAGAACTGCTGGTAATCGCGGCCAGTCAGCACGCCGCCCCAGGTGTCGAAAATCATCACCGACTGCGCGCCCGCTTTGATTTGCGCGTTGAGGTACAGCGTGACGCTTTTCGCCAACTTATCCAGCAGCAGATGCAACGCCTGCGGGTCAGCGTACATCATCTTTTTAATCACCGTGAAGGCTTTGCTACTGCCGCCTTCCACCATGTAAGTCGCCAGCGTCCACGGGCTGCCGGAGAAGCCGATCAGCGGAACCTCGCCTTTTAGTTCGCGGCGAATCGTGCGTACCGCATTCATCACGTAGCCCAGTTCATCCTCCGGATCGGGAATGGGCAGCTTATCGACATCGGCTTTGCAGGTGACAGGGGCCGTAAAGCGCGGGCCTTCCCCGGCTTCAAAATAGAGCCCCAGGCCCATCGCGTCCGGAATCGTCAGGATATCCGAGAAAAGGATCGCCGCATCAAGCGGATAACGGCGCAGCGGCTGTAAAGTGACTTCGCAGGCCAGTTCGGCATTTTTGCACAGCGACATAAAATCGCCCGCCTGAGCGCGAGTGGCTTTGTACTCCGGTAGATAACGGCCCGCCTGGCGCATCATCCACACTGGCGTAACATCAACGGGCTGGCGCAGCAGCGCACGTAGATAACGATCGTTTTTGAGTTCGGTCATTTTTACATTCCTTTAGCGTTGATGCGCCCAGTGTAACATGTCAGTCGTATTCAGCCCGACACATTGCCACCGTATCTTCGATCAAACGGCGCGCGACGGTGCCCGGCGGCGGCAGTAGCGGCAGATCGTCATAACGGTACCAATTTGCTTCCAACAGTTCTTTCGGGTCGATGACAATCTCGCCGCTGTCATACTCTGCCATAAACGCCGTCATCAGCGACTGTGGGAACGGCCACGGCTGCGAGGTCACGTAGCGCAGATTTTTCACCTTGATCCCGCTTTCCTCCATGACTTCGCGCGCCACAGCCTGCTCCAGGGTTTCGCCGACTTCAACAAACCCGGCCAGTACCGTATGCACGCCGTTGCGGTGGCGAACGTGCCGGGCAAGTAGAATAGAATCCTCACGGCGAATGGCAACAATAATGCAGGGGGCGATTTGCGGGTAGTAACGATCGCGGCAATGGCTGCACAGCATCGCCCATTCGGTTTTACTCGGGTGCATAGGGTGCCCGCAATAGCCGCAAAATTTATGCGAACGATAAAACTCCGCCAACTGTACGCCACGTCCCGCCAGTTGAAACAGCCCGGCATCCTGATCGATAACCTGGCGAACCGATCCCATATCATGACGTCGATGCTGTAACACCAGCCAGACGGGCTCGCCTTGCCATTCACCTATCCGGAGTGCGCGCTGCCCCACAAGATCGAAATTTGCCGCCAGCCCGTGTGGTAATTCCCCATACGGCAACCATAATTTTTGTTCATGGCTGACGATCCACCAGCCACTCTCTAATTTTTCAATTATACGATCCATAGCTATTGCACTACCTTTGCTTCACTGGCATGTTGTTAACATTATTTTTACATTCATGGCGAGCAGCCTTTATCTAACTTGCGGAGACAATCATGCTAAACCAGCTGGAAAACCTGATGGAGCGCGTTGGCGGAAGCAACAAACTGGTCGATCGCTGGCTGGATGTACGTAAGCACCTGCTCGTGGCTTACTACAATCTGGTTGGCATTAAGCCTGGCAAAGAATCGTACATGCGGCTGAATGAAAAAGCGCTGGATGATTTTTGTCAGAGCCTGGTCGATTACCTTTCCGCCGGGCACTTCAGTATTTATGAACGTATTCTCCATAAATTGGAAGGAAACGGTCAGCTTTTACATGCGGCAAAAATTTGGCCGCTGCTGGAAGATAATACGCAGCGCATTATGGATTATTACGACACCAGCCTGGAAACTGCCATCGATCACGATAATTGTCTCGAATTTCAACAAGCTCTGTCAGATATCGGCGAAGCGCTGGAAGCCCGCTTTGTGCTGGAAGACAAGCTGATTATGCTGGTGTTTGACGCGATGCACGACGGCGCCAGAGTCAAACGTCCCGCTTGAGTTCTGCGCGAGTAACAGGTAGTTTACTTCAGCCCCCTCTTCGGAGGGGCGGTTATCTTGTCGGAGTGCTAATTTTCCACAAAAGCGTTCGTGATGCGTCAAGGCGGCAAGTCGGTGAATCTCCAGGAGCTTACATAAGTAAGTGACTGGAGTGAGCGGACGAAGCCAACGAAGAGGCAGCGCGAAGGATGAAGTGGAAAAGGCTGAGACCGTTAATTCGGGATCCGCGGAACCTGATCAGGTTAATACCTGCGAAGGGAACAAGAGTAATTCTGCTTTATGCTGCTGCCTTTACGGGCGGCGCACATCCATTACTCCATCCGTCGTCTGACAAGCCACGTCCTTAATTTTTTGGAATGAGCTATGTCTACAACAACGTTAACCCGCCGCGAGCAGCGCGCTAAAGCCCAGCATTTTATCGATACGCTGGAAGGGACTGCCTTTCCCAACTCGAAACGCATCTACGTGACCGGTTCGCAGCATGATATTCGCGTACCGATGCGCGAAATTCAACTTAGCCCTACGCTCATCGGCGGCAGTAAAGACAACCCGCAGTTTGAAGAGAACGAAGCCGTACCGGTATACGACACCTCCGGCCCCTATGGCGATCCTGAAGTGGCGATTAACGTCCAGCAGGGTCTGGCGAAACTGCGCCAGCCGTGGATTGACGCACGTAACGATAGCGAAGAATTAGACGACCGTAGCTCGGCTTACACCAGAGAACGTCTGGCCGACGATGGCCTGGACGATCTGCGTTTTACCGGCCTGCTGACGCCGAAACGCGCTAAAGCGGGCAAGCGCGTCACCCAGTTACACTACGCCCGCCAGGGGATCGTCACTCCCGAAATGGAGTTCATCGCCATCCGTGAAAACATGGGCCGCGAGCGCATTCGCAGTGAAGTGCTGCGCCACCAGCATCCGGGCATGAACTTTGGCGCGCGCCTGCCGGAAAACATTACGCCGGAATTCGTGCGTGATGAAGTCGCCGCGGGCCGCGCGATTATTCCCGCCAACATCAACCACCCGGAATCGGAGCCGATGATTATCGGCCGCAACTTCCTGGTCAAAGTGAATGCCAACATCGGTAACTCGGCGGTCACCTCCTCCATCGAAGAAGAGGTCGAGAAGCTGGTGTGGTCAACCCGCTGGGGCGCGGACACGGTGATGGACCTCTCCACCGGTCGCTATATTCACGAAACCCGCGAATGGATCCTGCGTAACAGCCCGGTACCGATCGGCACCGTCCCGATCTACCAGGCGCTGGAAAAGGTCAACGGGATCGCCGAAGATCTCACCTGGGAAGCGTTCCGCGACACGCTGCTGGAGCAGGCCGAACAGGGCGTCGACTACTTCACCATCCACGCCGGCGTGCTGCTGCGCTACGTGCCGATGACCGCCAAACGCCTGACCGGTATTGTCTCGCGCGGCGGTTCGATCATGGCAAAGTGGTGTCTCTCCCATCACAAAGAGAACTTCCTGTTCGAACATTTCCGCGAGATTTGTGAAATCTGCTCCGCCTACGACGTTTCCCTGTCGCTGGGCGACGGCCTGCGCCCCGGCTCCATTCAGGACGCCAACGACGAAGCGCAGTTCTCCGAGCTGCATACGCTGGGCGAGCTGACCAATATCGCCTGGGAATACGACGTGCAGGTGATGATTGAAGGCCCGGGCCACGTGCCGATGCATATGATTCAGCGCAACATGACCGAAGAGCTGGAGAGCTGCCACGAAGCGCCGTTCTACACCTTAGGGCCGTTGACCACCGATATCGCGCCGGGCTATGACCACTTCACCTCTGGCATTGGCGCGGCGATGATCGGCTGGTTTGGCTGCGCGATGCTGTGTTACGTGACGCCGAAAGAGCATCTCGGCCTGCCGAACAAAGAAGATGTGAAGCAGGGGCTGATCACCTACAAAATCGCCGCCCACGCCGCGGATTTAGCCAAAGGACATCCGGGCGCGCAGATCCGCGATAACGCCATGTCGAAAGCGCGCTTTGAATTCCGCTGGGAAGATCAGTTTAACCTCGCGCTCGACCCGTTCACCGCCCGCGCTTATCACGATGAAACCCTGCCGCAGGAGTCCGGTAAGGTCGCCCACTTCTGTTCCATGTGTGGGCCGAAGTTCTGCTCAATGAAAATCAGCCAGGAAGTGCGTGATTACGCCGCCGCGCAAGCCATTGAAGTCGGCATGGCGGATATGTCGGAGAACTTCCGCGCCAAAGGCGGCGAAATTTATCTCAAACGGGAGGAAGCCTGATGTATCAGCCTGATTTCCCAACCGTGCCGTTCCGCCTCGGGCTTTACCCGGTGGTGGACAGCGTTGCATGGATTGAACGCCTGCTGGAGGCGGGCGTGCGCACCATCCAGTTGCGTATCAAAGATAAGCGCGATGAAGAGGTGGAAGCCGACGTTATCGCCGCCATCGCGCTGGGGCGTTGTTATGACGCCCGCCTGTTCATCAATGATTACTGGCGTCTGGCAATTAAGCACAACGCCTACGGTGTACATTTGGGCCAGGAAGATCTCGAAACCACTGACCTGAAGGCGATTCAGGCGGCGGGGTTACGCCTGGGCGTATCGACCCACGATGATATGGAGATAGACATCGCACTCGCCGCTAAGCCTTCTTATATCGCGCTGGGTCATGTATTCCCCACGCAAACCAAGCAGATGCCTTCCGCCCCACAGGGGCTGGCGCAGCTGGCGCGGCATATTGAACGACTGGCGGATTATCCCACCGTCGCTATCGGCGGCATCAGCCTTGAACGCGCTCCGGCGGTACTAGCGACCGGCGTCGGCAGTATTGCCGTGGTCAGCGCCATTACTCAGGCTGCCGACTGGCGCGCCGCTACCGCGCAGTTACTGGCAATCGCGGGAGTGGGCGATGAATGACCGCGATTTTATGCGCTACAGTCGGCAAATCCTGCTCGGCGATATCGCGATTGAAGGCCAGCAAAAGCTGCTCAATAGCCATGTATTGATTGTCGGCTTAGGCGGATTGGGTTCGCCTGCCGCGCTGTATCTGGCGGGAGCAGGCATCGGCACACTGACGCTGGCGGATGATGACGATGTTCACTTGAGCAATCTCCAGCGGCAAATTCTGTTCACCACCGACGATATCGCGCGTTCGAAATCCCAGGTTGCCCAGCAGCACCTGACACGGCTCAACCCGGATATCGAACTGGTATCACTCCAGCAGCGACTAAAAGGCGATGCGCTCCGGCATGCGGTAGCGCGTGCCGACGTGGTGCTCGACTGTACCGACAACATGGCGACCCGTCAGGAAATTAACGCCGCCTGCGTGGCACTCAACACTCCGTTAATTACCGCCAGCGCCGTTGGTTTTGGCGGCCAAGTGATGGTCCTCACGCCGCCGTGGGAACAAGGCTGTTACCGCTGCCTGTGGCCAGATGATGTGGAGCCTGAACGCAACTGCCGTACCGCCGGTATCGTCGGACCGGTTGTTGGCGTGATGGGCACCTTACAGGCGCTGGAAGCGATTAAATTACTCAGCGGTATTGAGACGCCCAGTGGAGAGCTACGCCTGTTTGACGGTAAAACCAGCCAGTGGCGCAGCCTGGCGCTGCGTCGTGCCAGCGGCTGTCCGGTATGCGGAGGGCGACATGCAAATTCAATTCAATGACGAGCCGATGCAGTGCGCCGAAGGGCAAACCGTCAGCAGCCTACTCGCTACGCTTAATCAGCTTCAACCGGGCGCGGCGCTGGCGCTCAATCAGCAGATCCTGCCACGCGAGCAGTGGCGGCAACATATCGTGCAGGAAGGCGACCAGATCCTGCTTTTTCAGGTTATTGCAGGAGGTTGAGATGTTACGTATTGCCGACAAAACGTTTGATTCACATCTGTTCACCGGTACCGGGAAGTTTGCCTCATCGCAACTGATGGTCGAGGCAATTCGCGCTTCCGGCAGCCAACTGGTGACGCTGGCGATGAAGCGCGTGGACCTGCGCCAGCACAATGATGCGATTCTGGCGCCGCTGATTGAAGCGGGCGTCACGCTGCTGCCCAATACCTCCGGGGCGAAAACCGCCGAAGAGGCGATCTTCGCTGCCCAGCTGGCGCTCGAAGCGCTGGGCACCCACTGGCTGAAATTAGAAATCCACCCGGACGCCCGTTGGCTGCTGCCGGATCCAATCGAAACGCTGAAAGCCGCCGAGGCGCTGGTGAAGCAAGGTTTTGTGGTGCTGCCCTACTGCGGCGCGGATCCGGTGTTGTGCAAGCGGCTGGAAGAGGTCGGCTGCGCGGCGGTGATGCCGCTTGGCGCGCCTATCGGTTCGAATCAGGGGCTGGAAACCAAAGCGATGCTGGAGATTATTATCCAACAGGCGACCGTGCCGGTGGTGGTTGATGCGGGCATTGGCGTGCCCAGCCATGCCGCGCAGGCGCTGGAAATGGGCGCTGATGCGGTGCTGGTCAACACGGCGATTGCCGTGGCGGACGATCCGGTGATGATGGCAACCGCTTTCCGTCTGGCGGTGGAAGCCGGATTACTGGCGCGTCAGGCGGTGCCGGGTAATCGTAGCACCTACGCCAGCGCTACCAGCCCGCTCACCGGATTTCTGGAGGCGTTAGCATGAAAGCCTTCACCGACCGTTGGCGGCAACTGGAGTGGGACGATATTCGCCTGCGCATCAACGGTAAAACCGCCGCCGATGTGGAGCGGGCGCTGAATGCTTCACGCCTCAACCGCGAGGATATGATGGCGTTGCTCTCCCCCGCCGCCGCCGATTATCTGGAACCGATGGCGCAGCGGGCACAAAGGCTGACCCGACAACGCTTTGGCAACACCGTCAGTTTCTACGTGCCGCTCTATCTCTCAAACCTCTGTGCCAACGACTGCACCTACTGCGGCTTCTCTATGAGCAACCGCATCAAGCGTAAGACGCTGGATGAGGTGGATATTCAAAGGGAGTGCGATGCTATCCGTAAACTGGGTTTTGAGCATCTGCTGTTAGTCACCGGCGAGCATCAGGCCAAAGTCGGCATGGACTATTTTCGCCGTCATTTACCCACCATCCGCCGTCAATTTTCCTCTTTACAGATGGAAGTCCAGCCCTTGTCGCAAGAAAACTACGCGGAGCTCAAAACGCTGGGGATCGATGGCGTGATGGTTTATCAGGAAACTTACCATGAGGCAATCTATGCACAGCATCACCTGAAGGGAAAGAAACAGGACTTTTTCTGGCGGCTGGAAACGCCGGATCGGTTAGGCCGGGCAGGTATCGACAAAATCGGTCTTGGCGCGCTAATTGGTCTGTCGGACAACTGGCGGGTGGATTGCTATATGGTGGCGGAGCATCTGTTGTGGATGCAGAAACACTATTGGCAGAGTCGCTATTCTGTTTCCTTCCCGCGTCTGCGTCCGTGTACCGGCGGTGTGGAACCCGCATCTGTGATGGATGAAAAGCAACTGGTGCAAACGATTTGCGCGTTTCGTTTACTGGCGCCAGAAATTGAATTATCACTCTCCACCCGCGAATCGCCGTGGTTTCGAGACCATGTGATTCCTCTGGCAATCAACAACGTCAGCGCCTTCTCGAAAACCCAGCCCGGTGGCTACGCTGACGATCATCCGGAACTGGAGCAGTTTTCTCCCCACGATGACCGTCGGCCAGAAGTCGTTGCAAGCGCGTTAAGCGCGCAAGGGTTACAGCCCGTATGGAAAGACTGGGACAGTTGGCTGGGGCGCGCTTCGCAAATGCGGTGAACCCGTATGTAAACGCATTAATATTTCACGAGCGAGTACGTAATGTGAAAAACGGGAGATTGTTATCGGCCTCCCGTTTTTTATTTTGTCATCGTCAGCAACGGAAGCTGACCAGGGCAAATTATCCCTTCCTCATTTTTGCCCAGCCTTCTCCCCTTCATCAGTAACTGACGACCGGGGGCTGGCCACTGGATTATCGAAATAGCGGTGAACTTGAAGTTTTCGGGCAGCGTTCCTGACTGTAATTTCGCTGGCGGCCCCTCTTCCAACCGTGTCTGCTGATCGTTTTTGTCCATAAAATGATGCCCCAGAACAACGGGAATCAGGGGCGAACCCATCAGGGAAAAATGTGTTGCGGCCGGACGCCGATGGTAACGTTACTTGATGGAAAACGCATCTGGGCTGAGAAAAATTTAAGCCAGATGTAATCTGACAGATATCTGTATAAATAACCGGTAACTGTCAGATCAGGTCTGAGATAATACATATCATTTTACCTATACGCACTACATCCTCGGACATCTGGGATTGGTGCATTATCCGATTATAAAGTCGTCTGTGTGTTTTTTCGGCCTAAAGACCTTAATGGAATTGAATCCTTCATTTAATGATTTAAAATGTCCCGCGTAAACAATCAATAAAACAGGTTTATCATTTAATGTATGAACAGCAGGCATTTTATAATGGCGAGCCAATAGACTTTAATAACTTAGATTTATGGGATAAATTTAAAGTCACATTTGGACTAAATGTTACAGAAAAAACCAAACCCAATGGTAAAAAATTTCAATTTTGAGTATTGTGGATTCTCTACTTTTATTACGCCGGTTGATGGCGTTGGCGGGATTTTAGCAAAGTGGCTCTCAAACAAACATAATGTAAGTGTCCCAACGCCTTATACATTCGGTCAGGACCCCATTCCTGGCATCAATCTTTATCGTAATACAAAAGCAAAATTTGTTATGGCTAACGGTGGTAATAGTCTTCCCTGTGCGATATCA
This sequence comes from Salmonella sp. K21076, assembly GCF_039650795.1. Lineage (NCBI taxonomy): Bacteria > Pseudomonadati > Pseudomonadota > Gammaproteobacteria > Enterobacterales > Enterobacteriaceae > Salmonella > Salmonella sp. K21076. The sequence goes on along the minus strand of NZ_JBCLYA010000015.1, from coordinate 13,401 downwards.
AAATATAATGCAAAAACTGGACAGTTTATTCATATAACCAGTGATAATGATTTTTCACCAATAATACGAGAAACAAGAGTCATGAAAAAATAATTCATTTATTCATTAATATTTATAATTACAGATAAAACCAAGAGCCAGCATGGCATTGAAAAATAAAATACGGCTTTTTTATCCGCGCTGGTTTTGACTCGATGAAGAATAGCGGTGGCGACAATAATAATAAGACAATAAATAAATATAAGTAATGATTTATGGTGAAGTATATATAACGATAGAAACAATAAAAAAGCGGACAGAACGTTTGAAATGGTTATCTTTTTTGTAAATACTAAAAGACTAAACATTAAATAGATTAATGAAATAATCGCTGGCATTTTCTTTCCTTGTAGGCAAGCGACCCGGAATTCGGTATCCAGCATGAAGCTGGTGGAGGGATAAATACCCCTCCACCATTTAACGATTACTCGTTATCAGAACCGCCCAGACCTGCGTTCAGCAGCTCTGCCAGGCTTGCAGATGCATCTTCCGCAGTGACCTGCGGTGTTGCTGGCTGCTCGCCCGCGGCGCGACGGCGCATACGATCCTGGTGGTACGCATAACCGGTACCGGCCGGAATCAGACGACCCACGATAACGTTCTCTTTCAGGCCGCGCAGTTCGTCGCGTTTACCCGCAACGGCTGCTTCGGTCAGGACACGCGTGGTCTCCTGGAACGATGCGGCAGAGATGAACGACTCGGTTGCCAGAGACGCTTTGGTAATACCCAGCAGATCGCGGGAGAAGGTAGCCCCCACTTTGCCGTTCGCTTCCAGCTCGCGGTTAGCGATCTTGACGCGAGAGTATTCAACCTGTTCGCCTTCCAGGAAGTCGGAACTACCGGCGCTTTCGATGGTCGCTTTACGCAGCATCTGACGAACGATAACTTCGATGTGTTTATCGTTAATCTTAACGCCCTGCAGACGGTATACATCCTGAACTTCGTTAACAATATAACGCGTCACAGCATGAACGCCACGCAGACGCAGAATGTCGTGCGGCGCTTCCGGACCATCGGAAATCACATCACCACGTTCTACACGTTCCCCTTCGAACACGTTGAGCTGACGCCATTTCGGAATCATCTCTTCGTACGGGTCACTACCATCAACCGGCGTAATCACTAGGCGACGTTTGCCTTTGGTTTCTTTACCGAAGGAAACGATACCTGCGATTTCCGCCAGAATGGCCGGCTCTTTCGGACGACGCGCTTCGAACAGATCGGCAACGCGCGGCAGACCACCGGTGATATCCTTGGTACCGCCGGATTCCTGCGGAATACGCGCCAGGGTGTCACCAGAACTGATCTGTACGCCATCTTCCAGCTGTACAATCGCTTTACCCGGCAGGAAGTACTGCGCAGGCATATCGGTACCCGGGATCAGAACGTCATTACCCTGAGCATCAACGATTTTCAGCGCCGGACGCAGATCTTTACCACCGGTAGTACGTTCAGCCGAATCCAGAACCACCAGCGAAGACAAACCGGTCAGTTCGTCGGTCTGACGCGTAATGGTCTGACCGTCGATCATGTCAGTGAAGCGGATGAAACCACTCACTTCGGTGATAACCGGCATGGTGTGCGGGTCCCAGTTTGCCACGGTTTCGCCGCCGGCAACCTGCTCGCCATCACCTTTCGCCATGACTGCGCCATAAGGCACTTTATAGCTCTCTTTGGTACGACCGAATTCGTCGATCAGCTTCAGTTCGGTGTTACGGGAAGTGATAACCAGTTTACCGCTGGAGTTCACAACCGACTTCACGTTGCTGAGCTTGATGCTACCTTTGTTCTTAACCTGGATGCTGGATTCAGCAGCCGCACGCGATGCCGCACCACCGATGTGGAACGTACGCATCGTCAGCTGTGTACCCGGTTCACCGATGGACTGTGCCGCGATAACGCCGATAGCTTCACCTTTGTTGATGATGTGGCCACGCGCCAGGTCACGACCATAGCAGTGCGCACATACACCAAAATCGGTATCGCAGGATACAACGGAACGCACTTTAACGGCGTCAACGGAGTTTGCTTCCAGCAGGTCACACCACTGTTCGTGCAGCAGCGTGTTGCGTGGAACCAGAATGTCCGCCGTACCCGGCTTCAGCACATCTTCCGCCGTCACACGACCCAGAACGCGGTCACGCAGCGGCTCTTTCACGTCGCCACCCTCGATAACCGGGGTCATCAGGATACCTTCGTGCGTACCACAGTCATCTTCGGTCACCACCAGATCCTGCGCGACGTCAACCAGACGACGGGTCAGATAACCGGAGTTCGCGGTTTTCAGTGCGGTATCCGCCAGACCTTTACGCGCACCGTGCGTGGAGATGAAGTACTGGAGTACGTTCAGACCTTCACGGAAGTTCGCGGTGATTGGCGTTTCGATGATGGAGCCATCTGGCTTCGCCATCAGACCACGCATACCTGCCAGCTGACGAATCTGTGCCGCAGAACCACGCGCACCGGAGTCGGCCATCATGTAGATGCTGTTGAAGGAAACCTGCTGCTCTTCCTGGCCGTCACGGTTAATCACGGTTTCGGTTTGCAGGTTATCCATCATCGCTTTGGATACACGATCGTTCGCCGCAGCCCAGATATCGATAACTTTGTTATAGCGTTCGCCAGCGGTTACCAGACCAGACTGGAACTGCTCCTGGATCTCAGCAACTTCGGCTTCCGCTTCAGAGATGATCTCGTGTTTTTTCTCCGGGATGACCATGTCATCAATACCAACGGACGCACCTGAACGCGCTGCATAAGCAAAGCCGGTGTACATCGTCTGGTCCGCAAAAATAACGGTCGGTTTCAGGCCCAGAATACGGTAGCAAGTGTTCAGCATTTTGGAGATCGCTTTCTTGCCCAGCGCCTGGTTGACGATGGAGAAAGGCAGACCTTTCGGTACGATCATCCACAGAATGGCGCGACCAACGGTCGTGTCTTTCAGGCTGGTGTGCGCAACGAATTCGCCGTTTTCATCTTTTTCATATTCAGTGATACGCACTTTAACGCGCGCATGCAGAGAGGCCAGACCTGCGCGATAGATACGCTCAGCTTCTTTCGGGCCAGTCAGCACCATGCCTTCGCCTTTGGCGTTAACACAGTCACGGGTCATGTAGTACAGACCCAATACCACGTCCTGAGACGGAACGATGATAGGTTCGCCGTTCGCCGGAGACAGGATGTTGTTGGTAGACATCATCAGCGCACGCGCTTCGAGCTGGGCTTCCAGCGTCAGCGGTACGTGAACAGCCATCTGGTCACCATCGAAGTCGGCGTTATATGCCGCACAAACCAGCGGGTGCAGCTGGATAGCTTTACCTTCGATCAGTACCGGTTCAAATGCCTGGATACCCAAACGGTGCAGTGTTGGTGCACGGTTCAGCAGTACCGGGTGTTCGCGGATCACTTCGTCCAGGATATCCCAAACGACAGCTTCTTCGCGCTCAACCATTTTCTTCGCGGCTTTGATAGTGGTGGCGAGTCCTCGCAGTTCCAGTTTGCCGTAGATGAACGGTTTGAACAGCTCCAGCGCCATTTTCTTCGGCAGACCGCACTGATGCAGACGCAGGTATGGACCTACGGTGATTACAGAACGACCGGAGTAGTCAACACGCTTACCGAGCAGGTTCTGACGGAAACGACCCTGCTTACCTTTGATCATGTCGGCCAAAGATTTCAGAGGACGTTTGTTAGAACCGGTGATCGCACGACCGCGACGACCGTTATCCAGCAGGGCGTCGACCGCTTCCTGCAGCATACGTTTTTCGTTGCGTACGATGATGTCCGGCGCAGCCAGATCCAGCAGACGTTTCAGACGGTTGTTACGGTTGATCACGCGACGATACAGATCGTTCAGATCTGACGTGGCGAAACGACCACCATCCAGCGGAACCAGCGGACGCAGATCTGGCGGCAGAACCGGCAGAACGGTCAGGATCATCCACTCTGGCTTGTTGCCAGACTGTACGAAGGCTTCCAGCAGTTTGATACGCTTGGTCAGCTTTTTACGCTTAGTTTCGGAGTTGGTTTCGTTCAGCTCTTCGCGCAGAGTTTCACACTCTTGCTCCAGATCCATGCTCTTCAGCAGGGCCTGGATAGCTTCCGCACCCATCTTCGCGTCGAATTCGTCACCGAACTCTTCCAGCGCGTCCAGATACTGCTCTTCAGTCAGGATCTGTTGACGTTCCAGGTTGGTCATACCGCCTTCGATAACCACATAAGATTCGAAGTACAGTACGCGTTCGATATCACGCAACGGCATATCGAGCAGCAGACCGATACGGGACGGCAGCGATTTCAGGAACCAGATGTGAGCAGTCGGAGACGCCAGCTCGATGTGGCCCATACGCTCACGGCGTACTTTGGTCTGGGTCACTTCAACGCCGCACTTCTCACAAATAACACCACGGTGTTTCAGGCGCTTGTACTTACCGCACAGGCACTCGTAGTCTTTTACCGGCCCAAAGATACGGGCGCAGAAAAGGCCGTCACGCTCAGGTTTGAACGTACGGTAGTTGATGGTTTCCGGCTTTTTAACTTCACCGAAAGACCATGAACGGATCATGTCTGGCGAAGCCAGAGCAATTTTGATCGCATCAAACTCTTCGGTTTTAGTCTGCGCTTTCAGAAACTTTAATAAATCTTTCACGGATTTGCTCCCGTCGGAGTTAGCACAATCTGGTGTCGGGTTTTACCCCGACACCAGTGACCTGTTTGAGCGAGAATTACTCGTCTTCCAGTTCGATGTTGATGCCCAGCGAGCGGATCTCTTTCAACAGAACGTTGAAGGATTCCGGCATACCCGGTTCCATCTGATGGTTGCCGTCCACGATGTTCTTATACATCTTGGTACGACCGTTCACGTCATCAGACTTAACGGTGAGCATTTCCTGCAGGGTGTAGGCGGCGCCGTAAGCTTCCAGCGCCCACACTTCCATCTCCCCGAAGCGCTGACCACCGAACTGCGCCTTACCACCCAGCGGCTGCTGAGTAACCAGGCTGTAAGAACCGGTAGAACGCGCATGCATCTTGTCATCAACCAGGTGGTTCAGTTTCAGCATGTACATGTAACCGACGGTTACCGGACGTTCGAACTGTTCACCCGTACGGCCATCGAACAAGGTGATCTGACCGGAGGTCGGCAGGTCGCCCAGTTTCAGCAGCTCTTTGATTTCCGCTTCTTTCGCACCGTCGAACACTGGTGTGGCAATCGGCATACCTTTGCGCAGGTTTTCTGCCAGACGCAGCACTTCATCATCGCTGAAGGTGCTCAGGTCGACTTTCTGACGAACGTCGGCGCCCAGATCGTAGGCACGCTGGATGAATTCGCGCAGTTTCGCGACTTCCTGCTGCTGTTTCAGCATGGCGTTAATCTTGTCGCCAATACCTTTCGCAGCCATACCCAGGTGGGTTTCCAGAATCTGACCGATGTTCATACGAGACGGTACGCCCAGCGGGTTCAGTACGATGTCTACCGGCGTGCCGTTTTCATCGTAAGGCATGTCTTCGATCGGGTTGATCTTAGAGATAACACCCTTGTTACCGTGACGACCTGCCATCTTATCACCCGGCTGGATACGGCGTTTAACGGCCAGATAGACCTTCACGATCTTCAGCACGCCCGGCGCCAGATCGTCGCCCTGGGTGATTTTACGGCGCTTCGCTTCAAGTTTTTTCTCGAACTCGTGTTTCAGTTCGTCATACTGCTCAGCCAGTTGTTCCAGCTGATTTTGTTTCTCTTCGTCGGTCAGACCGAGTTCCAGCCAGCGGTCGCGCGGCAGTTTGTCGAGCTTCTCAGCTTCAACGCCGCCGGACACCAACACCGCACGGATACGGCTAAACAGGCCCGCTTCGAGGATCTGCAGTTCTTCAGACAGGTCTTTTTTCGCCTGCTTGAGCTGCATCTCTTCGATTTCCAGAGCACGTTTGTCTTTTTCTACGCCATCGCGAGTAAAGACCTGAACGTCGATAACCGTACCGGAGACACCGTTAGGTACGCGCAGAGAAGAGTCTTTAACGTCAGACGCTTTCTCACCGAAGATCGCACGCAGCAGTTTCTCTTCCGGCGTCAGCTGGGTTTCACCTTTCGGCGTTACCTTACCGACCAGAATGTCGCCGCCAGTCACTTCCGCGCCGATGTAAACGATACCGGATTCATCCAGTTTGGAGAGCGCAGCTTCACCCACGTTCGGGATGTCAGCGGTGATCTCTTCCGGCCCCAGCTTGGTGTCACGGGACACGCACGCCAGTTCCTGAATGTGGATGGTGGTGAAACGGTCTTCCTGGACAACACGCTCGGAAACGAGGATGGAGTCTTCGAAGTTGTAGCCGTTCCACGGCATGAACGCCACGCGCATGTTCTGACCGAGCGCCAGTTCACCGAGGTCGGTGGACGGACCGTCTGCCAGCACGTCGCCGCGTTCAACCGGCTCGCCCAGAGACACACATGGCATCTGGTTGATACAGGTGTTCTGGTTAGAGCGGGTGTATTTGGTCAGGTTATAGATGTCGATACCTGCTTCACCCGGGTACATCTCGTCTTCGTTAACTTTGATAACGATACGGGATGCATCCACGTACTGAACAGTACCGCCACGTTTAGCTACTGCAGTAACACCGGAGTCGACGGCGACAGCACGTTCCATACCGGTACCCACCAGCGGCTTATCAGCACGCAGAGTCGGAACCGCCTGACGTTGCATGTTCGCACCCATCAATGCACGGTTGGCGTCATCGTGTTCCAGGAACGGGATCAGGGACGCACCGACGGAGACCACCTGCTGGGTGGAAACGTCCATGTAGTCAACCTGGTCGCGGCTGAACAAGCTGGATTCGCCTTTGCTACGGCAGGTTACCAGATCTTCTACAAAGTGGCCTTCGTCATCCAGGTTGGAGTTCGCCTGAGCGATAACGTAGTTGCCTTCTTCGATAGCAGACAGGTAATGAATTTCGTCAGTAACCACGCCATCAACCACACGACGGTACGGCGTCTCAAGGAAGCCATATTCGTTAGTCTGTGCGTACACGGACAGGGAGTTGATCAGACCGATGTTCGGACCTTCCGGCGTTTCGATAGGACATACGCGACCGTAGTGCGTCGGGTGTACGTCTCGAACTTCGAAGCCTGCGCGTTCGCGGGTCAGACCGCCTGGGCCGAGTGCGGAGATACGACGTTTGTGCGTAATCTCAGACAGCGGGTTGTTCTGGTCCATAAACTGAGACAGCTGGCTGGAACCAAAGAACTCTTTCACTGCGGCGGAAATCGGCTTGGCGTTGATCATATCCTGAGGCATCAGGGTATCCAGATCGCCCAGAGACAGACGCTCTTTCACCGCACGCTCTACACGCACCAGGCCAACGCGGAACTGGTTTTCCGCCATTTCGCCGACGGAACGGATACGACGGTTGCCGAGGTGGTCGATATCATCCACTTCGCCTTTACCGTTACGGATATCGATGAGCTTCTTCATGACATCAATGATGTCGTCTTTGCTCAGGATACCGGAACCTTCGATTTCGTCGCGCAGCAGAGAACGGTTGAACTTCATACGACCCACCGCAGACAGGTCATAGCGGTCTTCGGAGAAGAACAGGTTCTCAAACAGGCTTTCAGCCGCTTCGCGTGTCGGCGGCTCACCAGGGCGCATCATGCGGTAGATTTCTACCAGCGCGCTCAGACGATCGTTAGTTGGATCGACGCGTACCGTTTCAGAAATGTACGGGCCGTGGTCCAGATCGTTGGTAAACAGCGTTTCGATACGCTTGTGGCCGGACTGGCTCAGCTTAGCCAGCAGATCCAGGCTCAGCTCCATGTTCGCCGCGCAGATCAGCTCGCCAGTAGATTCGTCAACGTAGTCTTTAGAGACGACTTTACCTGCGATGTACTCAACCGGAACTTCGATATGCTTGATATCGTCTTTTTCCAGCTGACGGATATGACGCGCGGTAATGCGACGGCCTTTTTCAACGTACACCTTGCCGTTAGCTTCGATATCGAACGACGCGGTTTCGCCGCGCAGACGTTCTGGAATCAGCTCCATCTGCAGCTTGTTGTCGCGAATTTCGAAGACGACTTTCTCAAAGAACAGGTCAAGGATCTGCTCAGTGGTGTAGTTCAGCGCACGCAGGATGATGGTCGCAGGCAGTTTACGGCGACGGTCGATACGCACGAACAGGTTGTCCTTCGGATCGAATTCGAAGTCCAGCCAGGAACCACGGTAAGGAATGATGCGCGCGTTATACAGCACTTTACCCGAAGAGTGAGTTTTACCTTTGTCGGAGTCAAAGAAGACGCCCGGACTACGGTGCAGCTGAGAAACGATAACACGCTCAGTACCGTTGATAACAAAGGTACCGTTGTCGGTCATGAGCGGAATTTCGCCCATGTAGACTTCTTGTTCTTTAATGTCTTTAACGGTGCCTTCCGGCGCTTCGCGCTCGTAGATCACCAGACGCAGTTTTACGCGCAGCGGTGCGGAATAGGTCACGCCACGGATCTGACATTCCTGAACGTCAAACACCGGTTCGCCAAGGCGGTAGCTGACGTACTGCAGCTCGGAATTACCGCTGTAGCTCTGAATCGGGAACACGGAACGGAAGGCTGCTTCCAGGCCGTACTGCCCTTCAGGATCTTGCTCGATAAACTTCTGAAACGAGTCAAGCTGGATAGAAAGGAGATAAGGTACATCCAGAACTTGTGGACGTTTACCAAAATCCTTACGAATACGTTTTTTCTCGGTATAGGAGTAAACCATAGGGTTCCTCAGCTCGCTGACAAGTCGACCCATCTGTCCTGCGGGGGACAGTTTGTGCAACACTATTTTGTTGACCGGAAAATGGATACTTTCCGCAATGCCTGTTGCTATCACGCTTAAACCATTTCATTGCGATTTACACAGAACGTACGCTCTGTCGCAGTATATTAAGTCGTCGATAGAAACAAGCATTGAAAGGCACAGCAGTAGTCAAACAGTGTGAAACGCTACTGGCGCCTTACAGCGCAAAAAGGCTGGTGACTAAAAAGTCACCAGCCATCAGCCTGATTTCTCAGGCTGCAACCGGAAGGGTTGGCTTATTTAACTTCAACTTCAGCGCCAGCTTCTTCCAGAGATTTTTTCAGTGCTTCAGCGTCATCTTTGCTCACGCCTTCTTTCAGAGCGGCCGGAGCAGATTCTACCAGGTCTTTAGCTTCTTTCAGACCCAGGCCAGTTGCGCCACGTACTGCTTTGATAACAGCAACTTTGTTAGCGCCAGCAGCTTTCAGAATTACGTCGAATTCAGTTTTTTCTTCAGCAGCTTCAGCCGGGCCAGCAGCTACAGCTACAGCAGCAGCAGCGGAAACACCGAATTTTTCTTCCATTGCAGAAATCAGTTCTACAACGTCCATTACGGACATAGCGGATACTGCTTCAATGATTTGATCTTTAGTGATAGACATTTAAATTGTTCCTGAATATCAGAATAAGTTTATACGTAAGCAAATGCTTGATAAAGACAACTGCGATTACGCAGCTTCTTTTGCATCGCGTACAGCAGCCAGTGTGCGAACCAGTTTGCCAGCCGAAGCTTCTTTCATGGTTGCCATCAGGCGTGCAATTGCTTCTTCGTAGGTCGGCAGAGTTGCCAGGCGGTCGATCTGAGACGCCGGGATCAGCTCACCTTCAAAGGCTGCAGCTTTGACCTCAAATTTTGCATTCGCTTTCGCGAACTCTTTGAACAGACGAGCAGCAGCGCCCGGGTGTTCCATAGAGTATGCAATCAGGGTCGGACCAACAAACGTGTCTTTCAGGCACTCGAACTGAGTACCTTCAACGACGCGGCGCAGCAGGGTGTTACGAACAACACGCATGTATACGCCAGCTTCACGACCTGCTTTACGCAGTTCAGTCATTTTATCTACAGTTACGCCACGGGAATCCGCAACTACTGCAGACAGCGCGCCTTTGGCTACTTCGCTGACTTCAGCAACAATCGCTTGTTTGTCTTGAAGATTTAAAGCCATTAGCTTTGCTCCTGGATGTTTGCCGGAACTCATGTTCCGGAACTCACTTCACTCATCTCAACGAGAAGAGCGTCTTAATACGGTGAGCAGAAACAAGCCAGAGTATCAAAAATAATCTTAGCGTTCTGTCACCGTCTACGCAGGGGATTAAGCCTCTTGCGAGACGCCTGCGGTCTTCGACGGAGGCCTGGATAGGCCAGGCTCCAACGAACAAATCTTTTCTATCCGTCGCTATTCAGCTTGTGACGGCGTTGGCTTCCTTCGTTCGCACCAGTCACATAGTTAACTATGCTCCTGGCGACTCACTAAGTTGCCGCCTTGTCACAACCCGAATACCTCGGATATACGTCTGCAACTAGCAGAATACGTGGGGGTAAGATTGTAGACAAAATCACCGCCCACGTAAAGACTAATCTTAGTTCGCAGATGCGCTCAGACCAGCCTGATCAACGGCAACGCCAGCACCCATGGTGGTGGAGATGCTAACTTTCTTGATGTACACGCCTTTCGCCTGGCTCGGTTTTGCTTTTTTCAGCGCAACCAGCAGAGCTTCCAGGTTTTCTTTCAGTTTGTCAGCGTCAAAGTCCACTTTACCGATGGTGGTGTGGATGATGCCGTTTTTGTCGTTACGGTAACGAACCTGACCTGCTTTAGCGTTCTTAACCGCTTCAGCAACGTTCGGCGTTACGGTACCGACTTTCGGGTTTGGCATCAGGCCGCGCGGACCCAGAACCTGGCCCAGCTGGCCAACAACGCGCATTGCATCCGGGGATGCGATAACAACGTCGAAGTTCATTTCGCCTTTCTTGATCTGGTCAGCCAGATCTTCCATACCTACCAGCTCAGCGCCAGCAGCTTTAGCTGCTTCAGCGTTCGGGCCCTGGGTAAATACGGCAACGCGAACAGAACGGCCAGTACCGTGCGGCAGTACAGTCGCGCCACGAACGTTCTGGTCAGATTTACGAGCGTCGATGCCGAGGTTAACGGCAACGTCAACGCTTTCGTTGAATTTAGCAGTGGCCAGCTCTTTCAACAGGGCAATAGCTTCGTTGATGTCGTACTGTTTGGTCGCATCAACTTTTTCACGGATCACGCGCATACGCTTGGTCAGTTTAGCCATTTCTTAGTCCTCCACTACCAGGCCCATGGAACGTGCAGTACCTTCGATGGAGCGAGTCATCGCTTCAATGTCGGCACCGGTCATGTCGGCAGCTTTGGTCTGCGCGATTTCCTGCAGCTGAGCGCGGGAAATTTTACCTACTTTGTCTTTGTTCGGCTTGCCGGAACCAGACTTGATACCAGCCGCTTTTTTCAGCAGAACAGCTGCCGGAGGCGTTTTGGTAACGAAGGTGAAAGAACGGTCAGCGTAAACGGTAATAACAACCGGAATCGGCAGACCTTTTTCGATGGAATCCGTTTTTGCGTTGAACGCTTTGCAGAATTCCATGATGTTCACACCCTGCTGACCCAGTGCTGGACCAACCGGCGGACTCGGGTTCGCCATACCAGCTGCAACCTGCAGCTTGACATAGGCTTGTACTTTCTTAGCCATTCTAAATTCCTCGAATTGGGTAGTATCGCTTCAAAGAAGCTCCCCGTGATAAATATCGCTTTATGGGCATAAGGCCCATAAAAACAAAAGGCGCGAAATTGTATGTCAATTTTGCGCCCTATGCAACGATTAGATCGCTGCTTTTTTGATCGCAGCCTTACGCTTTCTCAACCTGGCTGAAGTCCAGCTCTACCGGGGTCGCACGACCGAAGATAGAAACAGACACTTTCAGGCGAGACTTCTCATAATCGACTTCTTCGACAACGCCGTTAAAGTCTGCGAACGGACCGTCGTTAACACGAACCATTTCACCCGGTTCAAACAACGTTTTCGGCCGCGGCTTATCGCCAACCTGCTGCAGGCGGTTCATGATCGCATCGACTTCTTTGTCGCTGATCGGCGCCGGACGGTCAGAGGTACCGCCGATAAAGCCCATCACACGCGGCACGCTGCGCACCAGGTGCCAGCTTGCGTCGTTCATGACCATCTGGACCAGAACGTAACCCGGGAAGAATTTGCGTTCGCTTTTGCGACGCTGGCCGCCACGGATCTCAACGACTTCTTCAGTCGGCACCATGACTTCGCCAAACAGCTCTTCCATATTGTGTAATTTGATATGCTCGCGCAGCGATGTGGCTACGCGGCCTTCAAAACCGGAAAACGCCTGAACGACGTACCAGCGCTTTTTAGGTGCTTCAGACATCTCAGAACCTCAGGCCAGTGATAAAGGATACCAGGCGAACCAGAATACCATCCAGTCCCCACAGGATCAGTGACATAACTGCGGTAACCGCAGCGACGATCAGCGTGGTGTGCAGCGTTTCCTGGCGAGTCGGCCAAATGACCTTACGGACTTCGGTTCTCGCTTCACGGGCAAAAGCAACGGTTGCTTTACCTTTTGTCGTCAACAGCGCGACACCACCCGCTGCAGCAATCAGAATTACTACGGCCAGCGCACGCAGCGGCAGCATCATGTCGCGATAGAGGTAGTTGCCGACGATTGCGACGATCAGCAATATGGCAACAACTATCCACTTCATCGCTTCCAGGCCGCGCCCGCTCCCTTGAGCTTCGGTATTCGCACTCATAAACCAACCTGTCAGAAGTATTCTACAAACATTTTCACCCCGCAATCGCGAGGCAAACCAAATCGAAACGCTTATTCGCCTTTCGGATTATACGCCCTCTACAGAGCCTGTCTCAGCAATGATTATGACAAATAAAATCACTGATGAGCCAGGTTCTGGTGTGAAAGCGTGCAAAAAGGGCATCAAATGATGCCCTTTTATTGCGCATTGCGTCAAATGTTATCAGCGATTAGCCGAGAACTTTAGCAACAACGCCCGCGCCAACAGTACGGCCGCCTTCACGGATTGCGAAACGCAGACCGTCGTCCATTGCGATCGGGTGGATCAGGGTAACAACCATTTTGATATTGTCGCCCGGCATTACCATCTCTACGCCTTCCGGCAGTTCGATGGTACCAGTCACGTCAGTAGTACGGAAGTAGAACTGCGGACGGTAGCCTTTGAAGAACGGAGTATGACGGCCGCCTTCATCTTTGGACAGAATGTACACTTCAGATTCGAACTTAGTGTGCGGCTTGATGGTGCCCGGCTTAGCCAGTACCTGACCACGTTCGATTTCTTCACGTTTGATACCACGCAGCAGAACACCTACGTTCTCACCGGCACGGCCTTCGTCCAGCAGTTTGCGGAACATTTCAACGCCAGTACAGGTAGACTTCTGAGTCTCTTTGATACCAACGATTTCAACTTCTTCGCCCACTTTGATGATACCGCGTTCTACA
>NZ_JBCLYA010000014.1:0-33179 GCF_039650795.1 Salmonella sp. K21076 | reverse complement strand
TTGCAGTTGCCAGACCGCAAGATGTTTTAACAAATCAAAAGGGGTTTTAATAACTGGCTTAAAGCTGAAAGCTTTCCGGAACCCCCAGCCTAGCTGGGGGTTTTCCATAGACAAAAAAAAGAAGGCCTCCGGATAGAGGCCTTCTTGTGACAAAAGAGCACCGCCTGTAGCACTGACAAACGTAGCGCCAGCAGGCGCTGGCTTATGCCTTCAGGACATTAAGCGCGGCGTCGTAATCCGGCTCGTGGGTGATTTCATCCACCAACTGGCTGAAAATAACGTTGTCGTTTTCGTCAAGCACGATGACTGCGCGCGCCGCCAAACCTTTCAGCGGGCCGTCAACGATTTCGACGCCGTAGTTTTTTAGAAACTCGTTATTACGCAGAGTGGAAAGCGTAATAACGTTGCTCAGGCCTTCCGCGCCGCAAAAACGCGACTGTGCAAAAGGCAGGTCAGCAGAAACGCACAATACGACGGTATTCTCCACTTCTGTGGCCAGTTGATTAAACTTACGAACTGATGCGGCGCATACGCCAGTATCAATGCTTGGGAAAATATTCAGCACTTTGCGTTTGCCTGCATATTGGCTGAGGGAAACGTCAGACAAATCTTTTGCGACAAGAGTAAAAGCCTGTGCTTTGCTACCAGCCTGCGGAATAACGTTGGCAACGGTGACCGGGTTATCCTGGAAATGTACAGTCTGTGACATAATTATGTTCCTATTTACTTATAGTTAACGTCGAAATCCAGTTTAAGTCATTATTCATTAACACGGCAAATACTATTTGTAGCAAGCCGCGTCCGGCGCTATCAGAGGGGAAGAGATGAGATCTGTTAAGGTATATGAGGAAACCTGGCCGTTACATACGCCTTTTGTTATTGCGCGTGGTAGCCGAAGCGAAGCGCATGTTGTCGTTGTCGAACTGGAAGAAGAGGGCGTAAAAGGCATCGGGGAATGTACGCCATATCCACGTTATGGTGAAAGTGATGCCTCGGTCATGGCGCAAATCATGAGTATTGTGCCTCAGTTGGAAAACGGGCTGACTCGCGAAGCATTGCAGAAACTGTTGCCGGCAGGCGCGGCGCGCAACGCGGTGGATAGCGCCTTATGGGATTTGCAGGCCCGCCAGCGGCAGCAAAGCCTTGCCGGGCTGCTCGGCGTGACGCCGTCCCCGGTTTTTACTACCGCGCAAACGGTAGTGATAGGCACGCCGGAACAGATGGCTGCCAGTGCGGCGGCACTATGGAAAAAAGGGGCGACGTTGCTGAAAATTAAACTCGATGCTCGTCTGATTAGCGAACGTATGGTGGCGATCCGCTCGGCGGTGCCGGAGGCGACGCTCATTGTGGACGCCAATGAATCGTGGCGCCCAGAAGGGCTGGCGGCGCGTTGCCAGTTACTGGCGGATCTGAATGTCGCGATGCTGGAGCAACCGCTGCCCGCGCAGGATGACGCCGCCCTGGAAAATTTTATTCATCCGTTGCCCATCTGTGCAGATGAGAGCTGCCATACTCGCAGTAGTCTGAAAGCCCTGACGGGGCGCTACGATATGATCAACATTAAGCTGGATAAAACCGGCGGTCTGACTGAGGCGCTGGCGCTGGCAACGGAGGCGCGGGAGCAAGGATTCGGCCTGATGCTGGGCTGTATGCTCTGTACATCAAGAGCGATTAGCGCCGCGCTGCCGCTTATGCCGCAGGTGAGCTTCGCCGATCTTGATGGCCCAACATGGCTGGCGGTTGATGTTGAGCCTGCGCTACGCTTTACGACGGGTCAACTCCATCTTTAGGATGCCAGCGGAGCAGATTCGACATCGCCAGCAAGTATTTTTCGCTGGCTTCATCGGCGGAAACAGGGGGAAACTCGGCGGTAATGCAGTGCAGGTTGAGGTCGGCGCACCAGCTGCCAAACGAACCGGGCGTTTCGTAACCTACGCTGGTCACCAGCGGCAACGCAAACGCATCGGCCAGCCACTCGCCTAGCTCGCTGCGACGTGGATCTTCAATGCAGGCTAGCGGATCGTGAAAAGAGACGACCCAGGCGGGTTGGAGTCGATGAATTAACTGGCAAAGCGCCTGGGTTTCCGGTTCTGAGCCGGGATGGTCGCCGGTTAGCAGCACGACATCACGCTCTTGCGCGCGGCTATTCCAGCGATAAACTGTCTCACCCGCTTTCCAGTTGGCGGCGGGAAAGTTACGGTTTAGATCAATGCCATTCGCATTTGCCCTTAACCCCAGTTGACAGCCATCAGGATTAACGGCAAGTACGACATGATGACGGCGAAGGGACGGATTTAAGGTGCGTAACGCACAGGAGAGCGTCACCACGGATGAGGTTTCATCCCCGTGGGTGCCAGCCAGTATCAGGCCGCTTTCGCGATTGACGGCAGGCGCCGGAAACCAGATTAGCGGCGCGCCTAGTAGCGAACGTCCATAATGTTCAGTGCCTGGCGGAAATGCGCCGCGCTCGGCACGGGGGCGGGTGACAGTCATACGCGTTTCCCGAAGCTGAGACCAGTAGGGTAATCATCGTAGTGTTGTGTAAAACCCGCCGATTATCAAATGGTTTCTATTTACCCTCTTGTATGGCGCGATATCAACTTTCTGGCGGAAGATAATTGCATTTCTTTCTGCTGAAACAAATAATTACGTTGTCATTTAACTCATCTTTGAGGAACTTCTATGAGGCATTCTGTTTCAGTAACCTGTTGTGCGCTGTTGGTTAGCAGCTTTTCCCTGGCATATGCTGCGGATGTTCCCGGCGGAACGGTACTGGCAGAGAAACAAGAACTGGTGCGTCATATCAAAGATGAGCCCGCTTCGTTAGATCCAGCGAAAGCCGTTGGGCTGCCTGAAATTCAGGTGATCCGCGATCTGTTTGAAGGGCTGGTTAACCAGAACGAAAAGGGTGAAATTATCCCTGGCGTCGCCAGCCAGTGGAAGAGCAATGATAATCGTATCTGGACGTTTACGTTGCGGGATGATGCGCAATGGGCCGATGGAACGCCGGTGACCGCCCAGGATTTTGTCTATAGCTGGCAACGCCTCGTTGATCCCAAAACGCTTTCCCCCTTCGCCTGGTTTGCCGCTCTGGCTGGCATCACTAATGCGCAAGCCATTATCGACAGTAAAGTCACGCCGGATCAGCTTGGCGTCAGTGCCGTGGACGCGCACACTTTGCGTGTTCAGCTTGACAAGCCGTTGCCCTGGTTTGCCAGTCTGACCGCCAGTTTTGCCTTTTATCCGGTCCAAAAAGCGAATGTCGAAAGCGGCAAAGACTGGATGAAGCCGGGAAAACTGATTGGCAATGGCGCGTATGTGCTTAAAGAGCGCGTGGTAAATGAAAAACTGGTGGTCGTGCCTAATACGCATTACTGGGATAACGCGAAAACGGTACTGCAAAAAGTGACATTTTTACCCATTAACCAGGAGTCGGCTGCGACGAAACGCTATCTTGCCGGTGATATTGATATCACCGAATCTTTCCCTAAAAATATGTACCAGAAATTATTGAAGGATATTCCAGGGCAAGTTTATACGCCGCCGCAATTAGGGACTTATTATTATGCGTTTAATACGCAGAAAGGGCCGACGGCGGATTCCCGCGTTCGTCTGGCGCTAAGTATGACCATTGATCGCCGTTTGATGGCGGAAAAAGTCTTAGGTACCGGTGAAAAACCGGCCTGGCATTTTACACCGGATGTCACGGCAGGATTTAAGCCCGATCCTTCACCGTTTGAACAAATGAGTCAGGAAGAACTTAACGCCCAGGCGAAAACATTGCTGCGTGCAGCAGGCTACGGATCGCAGAAGCCGCTTAAATTAACTCTGCTTTACAATACCTCAGAAAACCATCAGAAAATCGCGATTGCGGTGGCGTCAATGTGGAAGAAAAATCTGGGGGTGGATGTGAAATTGCAAAACCAGGAGTGGAAAACGTATATCGACAGCCGGAATACCAGTAATTTTGATGTTATTCGCGTCTCCTGGGTGGGTGATTACAACGAACCGTCGACTTTCTTATCCTTATTAACGTCCACGCATACGGGGAATATTTCACGCTTTACTAATCCGACTTATGACAAAATCCTGACGCAAGCGACGATGGAAAATACCGCCGAAGCGCGTAACGCGGATTACAATGCAGCGGAGAAAATTTTAACGGAACAAGCGCCTATAGCACCTATTTATCAGTATACCAATGGCCGGTTAATTAAACCGTGGGTAAAGGGATACCCCATTACTAACCCGGAAGATGTGGCCTATAGCCGTACAATGTATATCGTGAAGCACTGATGCGTACTGGTTTCTTGTTAACTCAAGGTAGCCACGCCCGCCGCCTGATGCTGGCAGAAGGCATGGGGATTAAGCGAGCGCCTGATGCCGCCGTTCTCATTGCTGTGTTTTCAGCCAGGTGGCAATATCCTGTGTCGGCAGATGATGTTGTGCATTCCAGGTGTCACTCATCGGCCACCACATACCGTCACCACGCGCGAAGGCGACGCGATAGCGCAGCATTGGGTCATGCGGATGTAAACGGAGTTGCTCCTGTAAGTCAGGTAGCGTCAATACACCTCGGGTAAAGGTTTGCTGCGTCACGCGTTCGACCGTTTTCGCCAGTTTTGCATAAGAGGTCGTTTCCCCCGCAACAAAGACGACTTCGTTAGTGATACGCGGCTGATGCAGATAAATTTCAGTGGTCAGGCGACCAATATCCGCAGGCGACGTGACGGTGACCTGCCTTTCCCATCCGCCGAGGGCATTGATGGTTTTTTGGTCTAAGTTGACCACATCAAAGGCCGGTTCGAAGAGAAAAGAGGTAAATAAACCGGTTGAAACAATCACCCACTCTGTGACGTTTTGCTCGCGCAAAAGCGTCCTGACGTCATACTGTTCGTCCCACACCGGCTGGCCGCTGCCTTTGCCGACCACATCGTAATTCACGCCAAACTGCCAGGGGAAATAGCGCTTAACGCCCGCCTCCAGTACCGCGCGGGTGATTTTTATCTGGGTACCCGCACCGGCGACAAACCCCATACAATTGATGATCGTATCAAAACCGTGGAATTGATCTTTTAACGCTGCAACCGAACTGTCTGCGATGTCGACCGGGATAAACCGCGCACCGGCATCCGCCAGTTGTTGATGAATGCTGGAACGTCGTTTGCTCTGTTTATCCCTGGATCGCCCTGACACAATAACGCAAACGGAACCATTACGCTGTGTGATCGCCGGAACCAACGACGCCAGCACTGACGCCCCCAGTTGTCCCGCGCCCAGCACCAATACTTTTTCACCCACCTGATTATTGGATTGTTTCATTTGCGCCTCTCTGTGTTGATTCACCTGTAGATAGAGATTACGTCAGGGATCTGCGTTCGATAAGACGCCGAAGACGGGTTAGACTGTTCTGATAAATGGGATAATTGGCGGGGGGAAAATGGACAAGCTGGAAGCGATGCAGGTCTATGTTTGCGTAGTGGATACCCATAGTTTTATCAGAGCCGCCGAAGTGCTTGGCGTGCCGCGCTCAACGGTATCGCGAGTGGTTAAAGAACTGGAATCCTGGCTTAAGATTCAACTTTTGCAACGTACAACCCGCAAACTTAGCGTGACCGCAGAGGGGCGGCGTTACTACGAAGAGTGCAAAAGAGTGCTGGCAGATATCGCGGCCATGGAGTCGTCATTTCCTGGCCGGGCGGCACAACCCAAAGGGCGTTTTAAAGTGGGGATGCCGCAATCTCTCGCCCGGCATTGCATTATTCCTACGCTCCCGGCCTTTTTGTGCCAGTATCCGGAGCTGGAGCTGATACTTTGTTCCAGCGATAGCGTGGAGGATATTATCCTTCAAGGGTATGACTGCGTGATTCGGGCCGGCAGAATCGATGATTCCACCACGCTGGTTGCCCGTCCACTTGCCAGCTTTAACTGGGTGATAGCAGCATCGCCCACTTACATTGAGCGTTACGGTAGCCCTGAAAATTTAGATGATCTGCAAAAACACCATGCAGTCGGCTACCTGAACCACCGCACCGGGCGTACCACCGACTGGTTTTTTACGCGTGAGGGGGAGGATTACGCGATGCGGGTGCAGGAGACGCTGGTTGTCGATGATACGGACGCTTATATTCAGGCCGGAATACAGGGGCTGGGGTTAATTCGCGTCGCCAGCTATCTGGTTGCGCCGTATCTGCACAGCGGGGCGCTGGTGACCTGCATGGACAACCATTTTTATGATTTGCCGCTTGCGCTGGTCTATCCGCAAAACAGGTTTCTGTCGCCTGCGGTACGCGCTTTTTATGACTGGTGCAAAACGGCGCTGAGCCAGCCGGAGCCTCTTCGCTAAAAAATATTATTCCGGATATCGCATTGCCTGTTCAGAAAACTTTTTCACAGACGGTCAAAATGACGGTACTGGTTTTTGACGCATAAGTAAAAGGCATTATCAAACAGGTGCTACACGGCGAGGATATAGCAAGCACTGAACGTTTGGATGCAATAAAAAATCTGTACAACTGTTATTAATGAACTTTTTGTATAAATATAATCGGATTTAACAATACTCATTGTACCTGTATTTTGCTCTTATCATGGCGTCTTTACGACGAAAGGGTGCTTTAGCGTGGAATATTCAATATTAAGTAACAACCTTAAAATGCCTATGGTGGGTTTTGGCGTTTTTAAGGTAACCGACAAAGAAGAATGTCAGCAGTCAGTGTTAAGCGCTATTCGCAGCGGTTATCGTCTTATCGATACCGCTGCGGTATACGGCAATGAAGATGCCGTTGGTGACGCTGTTCGTGAAGCCATCGCGACAGGTCTGTGTACCCGTGAGGAGTTATTTATTACTTCTAAACTGTGGGTGCAAGATATGGCTAACTACGATCTGGCCAAAGCAGGTATTGAAGCGTCGCTGAAAAAATCCGGGTTAGATTATTTTGATCTCTATTTATTGCATCAGGCAATGGGCGATTATTTTAGCGCGTGGCGCGCGCTGGAAGACGCTTATGAAGCCGGTAAACTAAAAGCCATTGGCGTGTCCAACTTCTATGCGCATGTGTTAGCCAACTTCTGTGAAACCGTCAGAATTACGCCAATGGTAAACCAGGTCGAATTGCATCCATACTTTGCACAACCCGCCGCGCTGGAAACCATGAAGCATTATAACGTTCAGCCTGAAGCGTGGGCACCGTTAGGCGGCGGGAGACATAAACCGTATGAAAATGTCATGCTTCAAAGGATTGCCGATGCCCATCAAAAAACCATCGCGCAGGTTGTCCTGCGTTGGAACGTGCAGCGTGGCGTCACGGTTATTCCTAAATCCACTCGACAGGAACGTATTGAAGAGAACTTTGCCATCTGGGATTTCTCACTAACGGATAACGAAATGGCTCAAATCAACGCCCTTGATTTAGGCTACGTTGGCGAAGCGGTGAAGCATTTTAATCCTGAATTTGTTCGCGGTTGTCTTGGCGTTAAAATCCACGATTGATCCCGGCGCTTGCGGATGTTTTCTCGCATGAACAGCTTCTAACACGGTTGCCGGAGCGTAGACGGCAACCGTGTGATATTCGCCTGGCCGTCAGGCGCCGAAGGCACCATCGATGGTGTGCATCGCGCCGGTGACGAAAGAAGCTTCCGGACCGGCAAGCCATGCCACCATTCCAGCCACTTCTTCAGGTCTTCCGTGTCGTTTGATTGCCATGAAACTGTGCATCAGCTCTTTCATGGGGCCATCTTCCGGATTGATGTCGGTATCAATGGGGCCTGGCTGCACCACATTTATCGTAATCCCGCGGGGGCCAAAATCACGGGCCAGGCCGCGCGCCAGCCCTTGCAGGGCTGATTTACTGGCAGCGTACGCGGCCATTCCCGGTATGGGCATCCGATCGCCATTCACGGAACCGATAATAATAATGCGTCCACCTTCCGGCATGTTGCGGGCTGCTTCGACTGACGCATGGTAAGGCGCATGGATATTAATACGGAACAAACGATCTATCGCATCGCTATCTTGTTCCAGCGCATCGCCGAAGAGAGCCACGCCCGCATTGACGACCAGAATATCCAGTGGTCCGTACTCACGCACGAGGCTGATGACGGCATCCCGATCGGCGCTATCCGTCTGGATGGCGGTGCTTCCGGTTTCCGCTGCCAGTTTTTCGGCGGCTTCACGCGATCCGGCGTAGCTGAAAACGACCGATGCGCCGTCAGCGCTAAAGCGTCGTACAATAGCCGCGCCGATACCACGACTTCCCCCTAAAACCAGTACAGATTTGTTGCGAAATAGCATCATCAGGATGTCCTTTATGATATTGTAGTAGTCACTACAATATGCGTAATGAAATCATGCCGTCAAGGAGTTATGTAGTAATGACTACAAAACATAGCCGAACGCCGGGTCGCCCTCGCCAGTTCGATCCGGAGCAATCCATTGAAACCGCTCAACACTTATTTCATTCGCGCGGATACGACGCGGTGAGCGTAGCGGATCTGACAAAAGCGTTCGGGATCAATCCTCCCAGTTTCTATGCGGCGTTTGGCAGCAAGCTGGGGCTGTATACTCGCGTATTAAAGCGTTACAGGATGACCGACGCGATTCCGCTCGGGGCGCTTCTGCGTCACGATCGCCCGACCGCGAAGTGTCTTATCGATGTGCTGATGGAAGCGGCAAGACGTTACGCTGCCGATCCTGATGCCACCGGATGTCTGGTTCTGGAGGGCGCTCATTGTAACGATAAACCGGCACGAGAGGCCGCCTGCGAGTTTTACATCGCTGCTGAAAACCTGATTCGCACTTATGTCGCCATGCGGTATCCGCAAGAGGCTGACCGGACGACGGACTTTATGGGGACGCTAATGGCGGGACTTTCCGCCAAGGCGCGAGCGGGGTATAGCCTGGAGCGTCTTCAGGAGAGCGTGCTTCTGGCTGGGGATGTGCTGGAGCGATTACTGCCGGATTAACGCAGCGCATCAAAAAACCTGAGCCAGTCAGATACGGACAAACAGGGAGCAATAGCCCTAATCATCCATCTTGCCGTTGCGGTATTCGGTAAAGTACATCAAAAATAGAGGTGTCAGGGAAACAAGAAATGCAAAAGTGTAGTCTTATTACGGTACTTAGCTTATCAGTGTTGATGCTAGCCGGATGTACAACGACCTATACCATGACGACCCGGACGGGAGAGATTATTGAAACGCAGGGTAAGCCGGAGGTTGACACCGCAACCGGAATGACGAAATACGCTGATGTTTATGGTTATCATCGCGTTATTAAAACCAGTGAAATAGTGCAGACGACAGAAGGCGCATCGAAGCTGGACTGGTAATGCGCTAAAGCAGTTGGGAGGCCGTGTCCAGTATGGGTACCGGACTGTTTCTGGGCCTGAATTGAATAGAGCGCCTGTATAGCCGAATTCCGGGTCTCGGCTTGATTTGTGTTGTCAGTTATTTGGTTGTTCCCTGTATAGTGAAGATAAACAGTACTCATGGCTAACGGTCTGTTTTGGATTGCTAACTATCCCGGATTCTGCGCGTTTTATTTAGTCACAACCATGGTTAAGAATATTTTGGGTCAGACTTACACGCCGGGTATTAAGATAATCCGTCGCATAGAGAGCTTGATCGGCATCATTCGGTTCAAGAAGAAACGGCGTGACTTTAGGTATGAGATCAGCAAACAGGTTATATTGATCCACAGAGGCAAAATGCCGGGTAGCGCTGGCCCAGGGCATTCGCATCAGCTCTGCGTAAGAAGGGGATAGTTGAACAGGCAAATCAAATTCTTTCAGATTAGCAAGCATCTCCTTACTCATATAAAATGTGACCCTATTTTGCGAAAAGGTGTTAAGCACTGCCTTCAGTCGTTTAACTTTTGCTTCTTTACTCATGCTATTATCAAAAAAACGTGGTGAAAGCATAATAGCAATCGATGCATTTGGTGAAATAACATTATGTAGTGGTTTCAGGGCTACAACAATCTGATCGTTTGTGAAGATACGCTGCGTACCAGAAGAGGTAGTATAGTTTCCACCCAGCCAGATCACATAATCCGTTGTTTTGAGGGGAAGCGCTTTTTCCGGTATATTACCCCTGTCAGGTGCCACTGTTTCAATTGCTAGTGAGTCTTGTCCCCAGACATTATTTACTTTAGAACTCAAAAAATTATATTCTGAAATGTTCCTTAGTTTTAGTAGAGTTATCTGCGAGCGGGTAAAAAAGAGATTGAATCTCACTTTGTTCTGCAATTGCCGAAGTAATCTGAGCGTGTTCTGATCGATCAGATGAGTATAAAGACCAACAGTTTTTCCGGAAAGTATTGCTGAGGCATTGTTCGCAAGAAGCATCTCTTTTATAGCTCCTTGCCCAATAATCAGTACACAACGGTATTTTTCTGGTCTGATTTTATCTATGGGGATATCGGTAAGATTGACCAGGTCAGGAGTGCCATGCCGCCAATTATCATGAATGACTGCGGCTCCGGAGGCGTCTCCTCCGGCTCCCCTGGTGATAATAAGAGGAGGGTGGGTACTGGCATGTGCGATATACGAAAAACAAGCTACCATTGCTAGCGTTGTGTTTCTGATGGTTGTATACATATCGTCTGCCCTGATTTCGAAAATATGAATAATGTCTCCTCTTATAATGTACATCAAAAAGAGAACATTTAAATTAAACGGTATCTCAACGAGATAAAAGGTTAGCACAGTAAAGTATAGAGAGAATGTAATCATACCAACATTGTAAATGTGGGAGCATGAAGGCCCCGCAAGCCGCCCGGCCAGCATACTCCCATTAATAGTTAAAGTATGGACTTTGCTTTTACCGTAAACTGTAGCCAATATTACCTGATCACTACACCGTACAGTACTGTCAGAAATCTGTCCCCGGTGTCGCGTGCACGCAATTTATTTTTTTTAATTCTTTCAAAACGTTAATTATATTAATAGTCACTTATTTTACCAGAATCAATACTGAGAGTTTTATTACCGTTCTGAAAAGAGAAGACTTTTCAGATGAAATGCGTGGATAGTACGAAGTCATTACAGTACAGGGATGTAATAATAAAGATCGACAATGGATTCATTATTCTGTTGCTTTTGGACGGATGCCAAATGGAAGTATTCAATATCTTCTCCTTCTCTTCTGATAATATTCAGTTTTGGCAATATACACATATATATTGTATTGGAAAATTGTTGATATTGTTCCTTATGACCAACGAAATGGAATTTTGCATATTTACCACATTTTATTACCCTCGACATGGGTATTTTTCCTCCATCGACGGAATTATGTTCCATACCAAAAAAACTGCTTACGGCGATGACCTGGTCTTTGGTATTATCCGGCTTAAAAGACGAGAGACAATACACATTTTCGCCCCACGTCCTGAGCGTCTCATGAATGATTTTCCATTTTATAGGCGACGCTTTTTTAGGAAGGTCATTTGTTGCGATCTGATGAGATGTTTGAAATCCGAAAATTTCTTTTGACGTAAGCTGACAAATTTCGAACTGATAATGCCCATCACAGTCAAGCCAGTAGGGAGGCCGTAGGTTTCTGAGATCCCAGAAATCAGCCTTGCGATAGTTATTGGGATTGACGCCAAATGTTTTTTTGAACTCTCGACTATAGGACTGCACTGAATCAAACCCCATTCTGAACGCGATATCTGTGACCGACTGAGAGGTCAGCTTTAGCAGAGTGGCGCTTCTGCTCAACTTGCGTTGTCTGATATATTTTCCGATAGAGACGCCACACTTTTCTTTAAAAAAATCCTGCAAACTCCTTCGCGAATAACCTGTTATAACAACCAACTTTTCAATATCAATCCTCTCTTCAAGATTTTTTTCTATTTGCTCTAATACTGAGACTATTATGGCTCTTTTCATCATCATTCCTCTTTATTGAAGCCGAAAATATAAACATTTAAGGTGTTTGACATACGGTGTTATTAAACCAGTGGGGGGTTGTTAGCTTTTCTGGCAAAACAAGAAAGATTTAAATTGCTTGACGTTTCTGAATAAACTTTACACTTGGAGATCGGCTTTTGCCAGTAAAGCTAAGTAATTGGCATGGCGAAGGGCATAATTTCACAGACGGTTAAAATGATTGAATAATCCTGAATTTTTAGCCCGTGAGATTATAAATCTCATAATTATTTCTAATGATTTAATAAAAGGGATGAATTGTTTTGTACTTCAAAAAATCTTTATTAGCTTTAGCGATTTGTGCATCCGTGGTCTCAGTAGAGGCGGTGGCGAATATCAGAGCCAATGATATGGCTTCTTCTGCTACGCCTGCTTCTGTTGGTCACCGTCCTGTGGCAACTACTAATGCAAAAAAGATAGAAGTGTCTGGGGAACTGACGACCGGTTCAACCCTCCAGATAGCGGATGTTTTTATTGAGGATGAGGATGGGGATCCCTTATCGCTGGATAAAATGAATAATGCCGACGATATTAAATGGTATCTGGTGGATAATGAGGCCGCCGATCCTTCTGGAACCCCGGCGGCAACCGGGACGGCTTTTACCATTCCTGCTTATGCAGGCGGTAAAAAAATTAAAATCGTTTACCGGATTAAGACGGCAACGGGGACGCCGGATAGTGCATTCTTGCCTGCCACTGTCTTATTAACTTCTGCATCTTCTGGGGTGAGCGGCGACTCCGCCGCAGACGGTACAATTTCTAATAAGCTACGTTCTGTCACTATCAATGTGGTGAATGAAAGTGGTAAACCGACTGATGAACTCAACGGTACCAATGACGCCAACACTCCAGTGGTAGGCGGCACCCTTGAAGTGGTACTGGAATGTGCCGCCACAGCGGCGGCTGAGTGTGAGGTCAGTAATTATAACTTTACCTGGCAGATGGCGGATGCCGGGACACCAGATAGGTTCACCGATCTGAATAATACCAACGCTGAAAAGCATAAATATATTATTAAGGGAACTGAGCAGAATAAACTGTTCCGTGTCCACGTTACGCCTAAAACGACGAAAGCCACGCCGGAGAATAAACGCGCTATCCGTCGCTGATGGTTATCGCCAAATAAACATCTTATTTAAATACTCCCTCTGCCAGGCAGGGGGATATAGCAGGAGACAATAAAGTGGTTTTTTCTAAAAAACCCATTACTAAATATATAACCTGGGCCATTGTTACCAGTCAGATTCCACTGCCGGTCATCGCTGATAGCGATAATGAAATTCAGTCATGGATTGCAGGGACGGCATCGTCTATTTCTCCGCATCTGCAGGAGGGGACGCTGGAGGATTATGCCAAAGGAAAAATAAAGGCATTACCAGGGCAAGCCGCTAATCATCTGGTGAACGAGGGGATGAAGAGCGCTTTTCCGGAGATTATTTTCCGTGGTGGCGTCAATCTTGAAGATGGCGCGAAATATCGCTCATCAGAGTTCGATATGTTTATTCCCGTCCAGGAAACAACATCGTCTTTACTCTTTGGCCAGCTTGGCTTTCGCGACCACGACAGCAGCAGTTTCGATGGCCGCACCTATGTTAACGTTGGTGTGGGTTATCGCCAGGAGGTCAATGGATGGCTGCTCGGCGTCAATACGTTTCTGGATGCCGACATCCGTTATTCCCACTTGCGTGGCGGCATTGGCGGGGAAGTCTATAAAGACAGTCTGGCCTTTTCCGGCAACTATTATTTCCCTCTCACCGGCTGGAAAACGTCAGTAGTTCATGAATTACATGATGAGCGTCCGGCATATGGCTTTGATCTGCGAACAAAAGGCACGCTTCCCGATTTTCCCTGGTTCAGTGGCGAGCTGACATATGAACAGTATTACGGGGATAAAGTTGATCTATTGGGTAACGGTACATTAAGCCGGAATCCCCGCGCCGCAGGTGCGGCTCTGGTCTGGAATCCTGTCCCCTTGCTTGAGGTCAGAGCAGGATATCGGGACGCCGGTAACGGCGGATCGCAGGCAGAGGGCGGTCTGAGAGTCAACTATTCCTTCGGTACGCCGTTACATGAACAGCTTGATTACCGCAACGTTGGGGCGCCGTCGAATACGACTAATCGGCGTGCCTTTGTCGATCGTAATTACGATATCGTCATGGCGTATCGGGAGCAGGCCAGTAAAATCCGCATTATGGCAATGCCGGTGTCAGGCCTGTCCGGGACGCTGGTGATATTAATGGCGACGGTAGATAGCCGTTACCCGATTGAGAAAGTTGAGTGGTCGGGTGATGCGGAACTTCTCGCCGGACTTCAGCTTCAGGGGAGTTTGGGCAGCGGCCTTATCCTTCCTCAACTTCCGCTGACGGCGACCGACGGTCAGGAGTATAGCCTTTATTTAACGGTGACTGACAGCCGGGGTACTCGCGTGACCTCCGAGCGTATCCCGGTAAGGGTGACACAGGATGAGACCAGTTTCCGTTCCTGGATAAATGTTATCAATGACGATGTTCAGGTTGAGGACGGCAACTTTGTTATCAGTACGCCGCTTCCTGCCGGAGAAGAGGGGAAGGTTATTGAGTGGCACTACGTGCGCGAGCGTTCTGAAGAGGAGTGGGCGTCGCTCAAACCACGTCATATTAAGTATCAATCAGATACGCCGGGTCTGGCATTTAAAGCGCTCGGTGGTACAGAGCGTGACGGCCATTGGGTTGAACGGGTTCTGGTGACCCATATCGGCGATGATGCCCGCTCGCTCAAATTACATATTGAAGCAAGCGGACCAGACGATAAACATCCGGTGAAGGGTACCGTACTACTACAAGCGCAGTCAGACAGTATTGCGCAGAAGGTCACTTCTGTGGAGGTGCTTTTTACGCAGGGTACTGAAGAAGCCAACGGAAGCGTTACTGCGCCAGTCGTCGGAACAGAAATGCGAGCCAGAACGCTTTGTGTAAATAACACGGACTGTACTGATGCGTTTAATTATCAGTGGGAAATCTCGGATGAAATGAAATCCTGGCAATCCGTACCGGGGGCGACAAAGGCCACCTGGCTTCTTCCTTATAGTCTTAATGGGGAATCGCTTCAGAATAAATATATCCGCGTCAGAATTATTTCTGATAAGGGAAATGCTAAGGGTAATACCGCAACCTCTGATGCGAATTAATGTTTTAAAAAGGATCAACAGTGCGTATGTCGAAACATAATCTTATTATCTATAGCCTGCTTCTGGCGGCTGTGCCGATAAGCGTCTTGGCGGATTCGTCGACAACTTCCGCGGCAACCGTCGGGATGTTTTCTCCTCCTACGGCGCCGAGCGTTGGGCACAGACCAGGAACACCTCGTGATACCTACGAATTGAAGTTTAATGGACTTGACTTTTCTATTGAAAAGTATACACCTTTTCCGGGAATGACTATTGCGAGGGATGATAGATATCTAGGCATCAGCGATCCGGATAATAACTATCAGTCTGCGGAAACGTTTACTACAGTATGTACGTATTATCAGATCAATAAAGATAATTCTCAGCATATACTTAAACGTGAAAAGCCATGTGAGCATAAATTTAATATCCAAAAGGAACATCGGGGTTCAAAGATTAAACTAGAAATTTATAATGAAACGGATATGGCTTCAGCGTCAGGGTACACGCCTGTGCCATCGGTATCTGAATTTCAGTATATTGAAACAGAAACTATATCTAATACGCCAAGCCCAGATTTAACAGTTATGAGTATAGATAAACCTGTATTATCGCCGGGTGAAAGTGCCACCATCACAACTATTGTTAAGGATATCGACGGAAATCCTGTAAATGAAGTTCTCATTGATAAGACTGTAAAGTATGAAAATTCAAAAGGCTTATGGGATTATGGCCCTATTAAGAAAGAAAATGTGCCAGGTAAATATACACAAGTTATAACCTATCGTGGACATAGTAACGAACGTATTGACATATCTTTTGAATATGCAGGGGATTTGTTCAGGAAAGAAATTTCCATCAGAGGAAGACTATAAAACTATATTAATCATTATGGCTAATATAATTCTTTTTATCACCATCATCTTATTATGGATGTTCACCTGGTTTTTTAGCGGATTGCTAAATAATTATTATGGCTAAAATAATACAAATGTTAAAAGGAGAAGTTTTTATGACGCCAACAACAACACAAGATTATATCTCATTGGGTCAGGAACACGCTGTGACCTTTGGCAAAACGCAACTGACCCTCAAACCCGGTATACTGGCTGAAGGCGAACCATTACCCTGCACAAAGGGGCTGGTGAGCCATAATTTATTACCGGGTTACTGTATCCCGGGGATAAAAAAGCGGATTATTGTCGTCCCGTCACTGGATACGCCGGTTTGTGAATGGCAGGTAAAAGAATATAGTGACCGCCTTAAATCAGCGGGTAGCCACTCAAACCGGGCAGTATATGTGTTGAGTATGGATACGCCATTTGCTCAGGCCCGTTTTATTCGGGAACATGATATTCATCCCGGCATAATTTTTGTTTCTGACTACGCTTGCCGCCAGTTTTTGGATAATTCCGGGCTGAAAATTAATGAGCTCAGTATTTTTGCCAGAGCGTTGATTGAGTGCGATGAAAACAATGTGGTTACGCATGTTAGTGTACCACGAGATATCACTCATCTTCCTGTCTATTAATCACTTATATCAGCGCCGCCCCTGCACAGAAAACCGAATAACTGGCAATGCAGGGGCGCAGGCATTCTCCTGTGTGCCCCCACATTTAATACATATACTATTGCATCACGCATAGGGAACTGAAAATGATGCCAGCGGATGGGGCAGGTTAACGTTATGGCACCCCTGAATTTCTGCAATAATCGTCTGGTAACCGGAAAGCCACTTATGACTTTGTGATTTGGCCTGCTGGTGCTGTAAATTATTTATCAATAGCTCCATTGATTCGCGGGTCTGCCAGTAATAATTATTAACCATTCTTCCGCTGGCGGCATCGGTATAGCTTTCCATCCCAATATAGCCATCAATAGTCTGTGTATAGCGCTCAATCCAGCCATCCAGTTGATAAAACTCTTCGTCGTACTCTTTTTTTTCGAAAATAAAACTTGTCAGAAACAGCGACATGGTATTTCTCCTGTTACGCAATATCAATCAAACACCTATCAACGTGGATTCAAAACGTAAACCTGGCATCATTTTTTCAAGGCCGTCAGTCAGCATGTTTTCTGCCGCGTACAATTCATCAACCGGCATTTCCGGCAAGCTTTCAAGGATAAACCACATCATTTTATCTGAAGCGCTTAGTCGGGTACGTACTCCCTGACGCCAGTTCCAGCGCCGACAGGTGACGCCTCTGTCATCGCGCCAGATAACTTCGCCTGGTTCTGGCGACTCGGTAACGGGTTTTCCTTCTTTCAGGGTATCAAATGTTTCACTACCGTCTGCGAAAACCAGCCGCGGCGATCCACAATAAGCCGCGCTATTTTCGCCGCCTACCGGCACGGCATAGCGCAGGCTCACCGCGTTATAAAGATCAACGACCGGGTCCAGCGCCGCCATTGTTCCATCCTTCAACACGCGTTTTCGTAGCGCTTCAGCCGAGCAGGGGGTGCGCTTTGGTTTTGCGCCGAATGCTTTAAACACCGCATTCCAGGCGTCTATATGCGCCTGTGCCCACGCCGGTTGTCCGTTAATTACGGCCTGACAGGCCTCTTTTAACGCGATTTCTCCGACCTGCGCATCGCGAACCGGAGCGGCAATAACATTAATACTTAATGCACGAAAGCCGGGAGCGATACGGGCCAGTTCCGGGCTGATTGACGGTAACATAGAAGACATCGCATAATCCTGTAATGACTATTTTATTCTATGATATCGACCAATGACCAAAAAAGTCAACTTATCGACCACGGCGGGCGCCGACGTCAGCACAATAAATGAAGCTGTTTCCCAACGTATCAAACAATTTCGTAGCCAAAAAAAGATGTCGCTGGATGAGCTTGCGCGGCGTTCCGGCGTCAGTAAAGGAATGCTGGTGGAAATTGAAGGCTGTAAAGCTAATCCAAGCATTGCGCTGTTATGTAAGATCGCGGCGGCAATGGGAGTGTCCGTGGCGGATTTTGTCAACGTCGCCAGCGAGCCGATGGTTCATCTTATCAACCGGGATGCTATTCCGGTGTTGTGGCGCGGCGAGAAAGGCGGCAGTGCAAAACTAATGGCGGGAACCAGCGGGCCGGATATGCTGGAACTATGGCAATGGATAATGCATCCTGGTGAACAGTTTGAGTCGGCAGGGCATCCGGCAGACACCTGTGAATTACTGTTTGTTAATCAGGGAACACTGACATTAACAGTCGACGGTAGACGCTTTATTATTCGGGAGGGCTGCTCCGCTGTAGCCAGAACCGATATGCCTCATGCCTACGTTAACGACACTAATGAGGTGCTTGAATTTACCATGACGGTGAATGAAAAGAGCCGTTGATCACCGTAAGGAAGGCGCTAACAACCCGTCATCCGGACAGGGAAGCCTCGGTGCCCGATAAGCGTTATCGGGCACCGGCTATCTTTTATTTTATCGCAGGCGCGGCCTCCGGGTCATCGATATATAGCGTCTGGCTTGGGAAGGCGAAGTCAGCGCCGTTTTCCTGGACAATCGCAATAATTTTCAGGTAAACATCCTGCTGTACAGCAAGCCATTCCTGCCATATTGTTGTTTTGGTAAAGCAATACACCATAATATTCAGCGAAGAGTCGGCGAATTCATTAAAATAGACCAACAGCGTCTGTTTCTGATCGATATCGCTGTGCGCCTGCAGCATGTTTCTGATAGCGTCAACAATGAGGCCAATTTTGTCGGCATCTTCGTAACGTAATCCAATAACCGTTTTTATTCGACGGTTGGTCATCCGTCCCGGATTCTCAACGCTAATGGATGAAAAGACGGAATTAGGCACGTACAACGGGCGGTGGTCGAATGTGTTAATTCGTGTAATTCGCCAGCCGATTTCGGCGACCGTACCTTCGATATTTCTGTCAGGAGAACGAATCCAGTCTCCGATACTGAAGGGGCGATCGAAATAGAGCATAATACCGGAGAAAAAATTGCTCAGGACATCTTTGCCCGCCATACCAACAGCGATACCGCCGATACCGCCAAAGGTCAGCAGACCGGACAGACTCATGCCAAAATGTTCGCCATACAGTAAGACAATCGCGACAATAATGGTTATTTTTATGACCCGTGCCAGAATACGGGTACTGGTGACATCTCTACCTTTATTGACCTGTGCTTTTTCAAATTGGTTAATAATCAGGAAAAGTTTTATCGTCAGAATAAGCGCAATGAGCGAGGTGCAGATAAAATCAATGACCCCGGAAGAGATAAAACGCAAATTATAATCTTCAATAGCATTATTCAGGATGCTCCCGATGGTTCCAATAATAATCGCGTAAATAAAAAACTGTGCCGCATGGAACGTGAATCCTTTCTTCCACTGTACGTTACGGCTGAGCCAAAATCTCACGACCAGCAACGCCATACCGCAACTGAAAAGTATCGCCAGATTAAATGCGTTTTTGAGAAAAAATTCAGTGAACATTATTGTTTTCCGCTCCTTCCTACGATAACAGCTCAGAATGACCTGATTAACAGGTATTTTACCCAGGATAAACGCGTAGATCATCGATAAGTAAAAAGAAGAAATAGTGCTATCAGCTTTAATCTCAGCGGTTTACTTTTTATGTAAATACAATGTTACGTTTTATGGAGCAGACATCGCGTGATTGTCATGGTATTGTTGCTATCAGGTAACAAAGTCATCTGTAAAGGACAATACTATGATCATGATGAAGCTGAAATCGGCGAAGGGGAAAAAATTTCTGTTATGCCTGCTGGCAGTGTTTATCGTTGCGGCATCGGTGGTAACGCGCGCGACTATCGGCGGTGTGATTGAGCAATATCATATTCCACTGTCCGAGTGGACAAGCTCTATGTATGCCATTCAGTCGGCAATGATTTTCGTTTACAGTCTGGTGTTCACTATTCTGCTGGCGATTCCTTTGGGGATCTATTTCCTCGGCGGAGATGAGTAACAGGAATGAGGTGTTGGCCGGATGGCAGCGCCATCCGGCAGGACGGAAGAGGGATTAATCGTCCTCGTCGTCCAGTTCAACCGGTGTTTGATACTCATCAGGCTTAATGACTAACAGGTCGCAGCGCAGATGGTCAATGACCTGTTCGGCCGTGTTCCCCAAAAACGCGGCCGAGAGTCCGGTACGTCCAACGGTGCCAAGCACAACGATCCCCGCCTGGAGATGTTCGGCAAGATCCGGGATAACTTCTTCCGGCAAGCCTTTTTCTACATGCGTAACTTTTTCATCGATGCTGAATTTCTGGCGCAGCGCTTTCATCGCCAGTAAATGCTGGCCTCTGATGGCGTCGTTATACACGCTGGGATCAAATTCCGGCAGTTCAATGGCGATATTGATTGGCGTAACGGGGTAGGCGCCGACCAGGTGTACTTCGGTATGATTAACCTGCTCCGCCAATTGTAAGGTCTCTTTTACCAGCTTTTCGTTGAGAGCATTGTGATAGGGCTCTTCGCTTGCCAGGTTCACGGCGACCAGGGCTTTGCCGCCCTCTGGCCACGGCTGATCTTTGACCATCCACACGGGGCTTGGGCATTTACGCAGCAAATGCCAGTCGGTAGGGGTAAAAATGACCGCTTCCAGTCGATCGTGCTGATGCGCCATTTTCAACACCAGATCGTGACTGCCGGCGATAACCTCCTGGATGATGACCTCAAAGGGACGATTGTGCCAGACCACTTTTATTTCAATGGGGACACCGGCTTCAAGATAATATTTCGCCTGCTCACGTATCCAGGCTGTGCGTTGACTTATTACGCCCTGACGCATTGCGGTGCGTTCGTCAGGAGAAAGCAGGGTGGTCATCTCATACGAGAAATCGTAAATAGGCAGGAAAGCTTTAATTTTGCCGCCAATCCGTTGATGCAAATAAACTGCTCGCCGTAATGCGGGTTGGTCGTCCTGATTGGGATCGATGACCACCAGCATATTTTGATACATAGCCATACAGGGTCTCCTTACAACTGTCATCGCAGTTTGTAACTAAAGAGTAACTCAAATATGGTGAATGAAACAGGGGAAGCGCTTCTGCCAGATCAATAAATGAGAAAAATTTAACGATATGGCAGAAGATAACATCAATGGTTTAGCTGACGTTTAAGCGACGTTGCGGGTATGACCGGCGAGGGCCGCCAGCGCATCGCTGTTTTCAATAGTAATATACTTACCTTTCACCGCCAGCATACCGCTTTTCTGGAAACGCCCCAGCAGACGGCTAATGGTTTCGACCGTTAAGCCAAGATAGTTGCCGATATCGCCACGGGTCATCGTCAGGCGGAATTCACGCGGTGAAAAACCACGCTGCGCAAAGCGGCGGGACAGGTTGTAAATAAACGCAGCCAGACGTTCTTCGGCGTTTTTCTTCGACAATAACAGGATCATATCCTGATCGCCTTTAATTTCACCGCTCATCAGACGCATCATTTGCTGACGCAGGTTAGGCATTTTGCCGGACAGGTCATCCAGTGTCTCAAAGGGGATTTTACATACCATTGAGGTTTCCAGCGCCTGTGCAAAGCTCGGATGATGACCGCTGCCAATGGCGTCAAAACCCACCAGGTCGCCTGCTAAATGGAATCCAGTAATCTGCTCATCGCCTTGCTCGGTAATGGTGTAGCTCTTAATCGTTCCGGAGCGGATAGCATAGAGCGATTTCAGTTCATCACCTGCTTTAAACAGAGTTTGCCCTTTCTGAATGGGCTTTTTGCGCTCGATGATATTATCAAGCTGATCAAGCTCATGCTCGTTAAGTGTGAACGGGATGCAAAGCTGGCTGATACTGCAATCCTGGCAATGGATAGCACAACCGCCAGACTGAATGCGCCGTATAATTCGCTTTTCCGGGATCATAGGTCTGCTCAAGCCGTAATTGATATTTGTCAATTTTAACATCTTTTTGGTGAGCGCGTAAGTCTGAGCTATCCCGGAGAAGGAATAATTCAAGTATAAGTTTGATGAATACTTATATCTATTTGAAAATACGTAATTTATTTGTTGCTACTTTACATAAAAGTGTGACCGATAAGGCACTTTTTGCCTGTATATTCATAATAAAAGATAGCCTTCATGGCGTAATAGCCACTCTTTTCGCTGCACGCCGCCTGCGTATCCGGTCAGAGTGCCGTTACGCCCGATGACGCGATGGCAGGGAACAACAATACTGATGGGGTTAGCGCCATTCGCAGCACCCACTGCGCGTGCGGCGCCCGGTCGTCCCAGTTGCGCCGCCAGTTGGCCATAGTGCATCACTTGCCCGCAGGGGATAGCGCGCAACGCCTGCCATACTTCCCGTTGAAAAGGTGTGCCCCCCGTGGCGGTTTCCAAGGTATCAATTACGGCGAGATTGCCTGCAAAATAATCTGCAAGCTTATCGCTGAGTCCACCGGGGTTAGTCGCAGAAACGCGTTCATAGCCTTCGTGACGGTAGTGGATATTTAGCAGTTGCTCCATACGATCGCGGTACTGTTCCCACTCAATGGCCCGCAGTCGAAACTGCTCATCGCAAACCACCCATAACGGACCTAATGGCGTGGCTATCTTCTCTTCAAGTAATCTCAGCATCCGTTCTCTCACATCGTCTTAATCTAACGTAAGAGACAAGATATCATGCCAGGAATACCCGCAACCATACTCCTTAAAAGATAGTCAGGGATAACACATTTAGCGACAGTAATATCGTTGGCGGAGAAAAAGGGAGCCTGGCGAGACGGTTAATTGCCTGACATTGTCGCTGTTATTGGAAATAACTGTAAACCGTTGTCGGTATAACAGGGCACGGTTATGATAACGGCAGTCGCAAAAACGCTGGAGGATGAACCATGAACCTTGACGATAAAGCGCTGTTTCTTGACGTCATGGAGGATGTCCAGCCGCTGAAACGCCATACTGATGTACACTGGCAGCCAACGCGTAATCTTAAAACGCCCCAGCGTATCGACACGCTTCAGCTTGATAATTTCCTGACGACGGGCTTTCTGGATATTCTGCCGCTGAATGAACCGCTGGAATTTCGTCGGGAAGGATTGCAGCAGGGTGTCATCGACAAGTTACGCAGTGGGAAATACCCTCAGCAGGCCAGCCTCAATTTGTTACGCCAACCGGTCGAAACGTGCCGAAAAATGCTGTTTCGTTTTATCCTGGAGGCGCAGAAAGAGGGGTTGCGTAATGTCCTGATCATTCATGGTAAAGGGCGAGAGGCGAAGTCGCATGCCAATATCGTCCGAAGCTATGTGGCCCGCTGGTTGACAGAGTTTGAGGATGTACAGGCTTATTGTTCGGCGCTGCCGCACCATGGCGGCGGCGGGGCATGTTATGTCGCTTTACGTAAAACGGTGCAGGCTAAACAGGATAACTGGGAGCGCCATGCGAAGCGTAGTCGGTAAATCGTTGCCGCTGGCGGACAGGACCGCCAGCGCAAGCTCGCATGAACCCGATTTTATGCCTGATATAACGCCTCATCCAAACGCTCAGGATTCTGCAAGAGAACGGGCGATAACGCTGTCCACAGTAATAACACGGAGAAACAGTCATTCACTTATTTAAGCGTCTATTAAAATATACTGGCTTTCGACTTAACTATTAAGCAGAAAATGGTGATAAGTACATCACTTGTCAATATGGATGGATGAATATCCTGGCATAGCGAATATAGATGATTTTATCTATTGCACTAAGGGAAATGGCGATGGTCTGGTATTGAATATGGAGAATGTCAAAGAAACGAATGGCAATAGGTATCTGAAATGCTATAAAAATAAAACCTGTCTCCTATCCTGGTTGTAGGCCGTCAAAAATGTTGAGAAATATCAGCGTCAGGACATGCATTATTCTATTCATGGTATGTACGTTTCTTTTAGTGGATACTTTACAAATAACCTTTCTGCACGATCTCCCTATTTTAATTACGTGTAATATCATTTATCTGATCTCGGCATTACTGCTTTGGTGGTATATGACCTGCTATCTGGTAGTGCCAATTAATACCGCGAAGAAAAGTATTGAAGAGGTCGCAGCAGGAAACTTGTCTATTCATATCTCCGAATTTGGCAATAATTGCGCCGGGCGACTCATCCCCGGGATTAATAGCCTGTCGGAGAATATTTCCGCGCTGGTACGTGAAATCAGATCCTCTTCGCAAACGGCAATGACCCTTTCCGAACAACTGGCGGCGCGCAGTCTGTCGCTATCCGTAAAGACGGAACAGCAGTCGGCCTCGTTAATTCAAACTGCCGCCAGTATGGATGAAATGGCGGCGAGTACCAAAAACAATGCGGATAATACCCGAATGGCGAGCATACAGGCGGATTGTGCAACCCAATGCGCCCGTAAAGGCGGTGAGTTAATGGTGCGGGTTACAGAAAATATGCGTTCTATTACCGACTGTGCCTCGCAGATGACGGAGATTATTTCATTGATTGACGGTATCGCATTCCAGACTAATATTCTGGCGCTTAACGCGGCGGTAGAGGCTGCGCGGGCGGGCGATCATGGAAAAGGTTTCTCCGTGGTGGCCAGGGAAGTGCGTAATCTGGCGCATCGTAGCGCTGAGGCGGCAAAAAATATCAAGGCGCTGATCGACGTTACGCATGACAATGTGCGGCAGGGGGCCGCCATAGTGCAGGAGGCTGAAAAAAATATGCAGGAGATTGTTGGCGGCTCCGGGCAATTAAACGTGCTGATGAGTGAAATTTCCACCACCACGCGGGAGCAGGAAAAAGGCATTAACCAGATAACCCTGGCGTTGAGCGATCTGGAAAGCGCAACCCATAGCAATGTCTTAATGGTTGAAGCGCTATCTGCTTCTTCGGATGTTTTAAAGGCGCAGGTGATCGAGTTACAGACTAAAACCGACAAATTTCGTTTAAGCCAGCCGGGTTACAGTGAACATGCGCTGTCGCGCTCTCATGTATCACCTCTTTCGACCATCACCAGGCGCGGCCAGGCCTGATAATACATGTTTGGTAAGCGCCTGTTGCTAAGGCGCTTTTTTCGCACGTTCCCGTCATTCTTTTTGCGCAATGAGAAAATGAGAGATTGCTTAACCTTTCCCGAAAGCTAGACTAACGGCATGAGAGTTGTAACGTGGAGGCGCTGTGGAAGCCATTAAGGGATCGGATGTGAACGTGCCGGATGCCGTTTTCGCATGGCTACTGGATGGTCGTGGTGGAGTAAAACCGCTCGAAGATAATGATGTGATCGATAGTCAGCATCCCTGTTGGCTACATCTTAATTATACCCACCCGGACAGCGCCCGCTGGTTGGCTTCAACGCCTTTACTCCCCAATAACGTGCGTGATGCGCTGGCTGGTGAAAGCTCGCGCCCGCGCGTAAGTCGTATGGGGGAAGGGACGCTCATTACGCTGCGCTGTATTAATGGCAGTACTGACGAACGCCCGGATCAATTAGTAGCAATGCGTTTATATATGGACGAGCGGTTCATTGTGTCTACCCGTCAGCGAAAGGTTCTGGCGCTGGACGATGTGGTCAGTGATTTGCAGGAGGGCACCGGGCCCGTAGATTGCGGCGGCTGGTTAGTGGATGTATGCGATGCGTTAACCGATCACGCCAGTGAATTTATTGAAGAGCTACACGATAAAATTATCGATCTGGAAGATAATCTTCTCGACCAGCAAATCCCACCGCGCGGTTTCCTCGCGTTGCTACGTAAACAGCTAATTGTTATGCGCCGCTATATGGCGCCGCAGCGCGACGTCTATGCCCGGCTTGCGAGTGAACGGCTGCCGTGGATGAGCGACGATCACCGGCGCAGAATGCAGGATATCGCCGACAGGCTGGGAAGGGGGCTGGAT
The DNA here is from genome assembly GCF_039650795.1 of Salmonella sp. K21076. NCBI lineage: Bacteria > Pseudomonadati > Pseudomonadota > Gammaproteobacteria > Enterobacterales > Enterobacteriaceae > Salmonella > Salmonella sp. K21076. The sequence continues at coordinate 7,292 of NZ_JBCLYA010000014.1, read as the reverse complement.
GAAATTGACGCTTGTATCGCGCGTACTGGCATCATGGCGGATGAAATTGCCCAGGTGATGCAGGAGTCTCTGGCGCGCAGAACTTATACCATGTCGCTTATGGCGATGGTTTTTCTGCCCAGCACCTTCTTCACGGGGTTATTTGGCGTTAACCTGGGCGGTATTCCTGGCGGCGGATGGCGGTTCGGCTTTTCTCTGTTTTGTATTCTGTTAGTTGTCCTGATCGGTGGTGTTACTTTATGGTTGCATCGCAGTAAATGGTTGTAACAAAAGCGCTTTTCAGACCGTTTTGGGTGAAAAAACGCCGAGAAATTTGAGCGAAGTCAATAAACCATCTACCTATTCGGGGCAATATCTCTCTCGCAGGTGAATGCAACGTCAAGCGATGGGCGTTGCGTTCTATATTGTCTTGCTTCCTTTTTTGAATTACTGCATAGCACAATTGATTCGTACGACGCCGGCTTAGATTAGTCGGCTTTTTTTTGCCTGTAGGATATCAGCGTCTACCCTTTAAGAGTCTGAATGACATTCTGGAGGGTAATATGAGCTGTCTTTTGACCTTATTATATCTACACTCGTCCTTGTCGGACCCGATTCCCACTGACCCTGTTCCCATTCCTGAGCCGCTTCCCCGTCCTCAGCCGATGCCCGACCCGCCGCCGGACGAAGAACCGATTAAAATGTCGCATCAAACGTCCGGATCTGCGAGGATACGCGCCTGCTGACTATGAGTCGTTACCGCGAGAGTAAATTGTGACCGCTTTTTCAACCCTGAATGTTTTGCCCGCCGCCCAGCTCAATAACCTTACTGAGCTGGGCTATCTTGAGATGACGCCTGTCTAGGCCGCAGCATTACCCGTCATTCTGGCGGGTAATGATGTGCGTGTGCAAGGCCAGGACCGGTAGCGGTAAAACGGCGGCGTTTGGTCTTGGGCTCTTGCATCGAATTGATGTCACTCTGTTCCAGACACAGGCATTAGTGCTGTGCCCGACGCGGGAGCTGGCGGATCAGGTAGCCGGGGAGTTACGTCGCCTGGCCCGTTTTCTGCCAAATACCAAAATTCTGACCTTGTGTGGCGGGCAGCCCTTTGGCGCACAGCGCGACTCGCTTCAGCACGCTCCGCATATCATTGTCGCGACGCCGGGGCGCCTGCTGGATCATTTACAAAAAGAAACCGTATCGCTGGATGCGCTGCACATTCTGGTAATGGATGAAGCAGACCGAATGCTGGACATGGGATTCAGTGACGCCATTGATGAGGTGATCCGCTTTGCGCCTGCGACGCGCCAGACGTTGTTGTTTTCAGCAACCTGGCCTGAGGCCATTGCGGCGATTAGCGGTCGTGTACAGCAGCAGCCAATACGTATTGAAATCGATACGGTAGATGCGCTACCGGCTATCGAACAGCAGTTCTTCGAAACGTCGGCGCATGAAAAAATTTCGCTGCTACAAACGTTGCTTAGCCAGCATCAGCCAGCGTCCTGCGTGGTGTTTTGCAATACCAAAAAAGATTGTCAGGCCGTTTGTGATGCGCTTAATGCGGTAGGACAAAGCGCGTTGGCGCTCCACGGCGATCTGGAACAACGCGACCGCGACCAGACGTTGGTGCGTTTTGCAAATGGCAGCGCGCGCATTCTGGTTGCCACCGACGTTGCCGCGCGAGGGTTAGACATTAAATCGCTCGAACTGGTGGTTAACTATGAGCTGGCCTGGGACCCGGAGGTGCATGTCCATCGTATTGGCCGTACGGCGCGCGCGGGAAGCAGCGGCCTGGCGATCAGTTTCTGTGCGCCGGAAGAGGCGCAGCGGGCGAATATTCTTTCAGAAATGCTGCAACTCAAGCTGAACTGGCTGAATGCGCCCGCCCGGCAGCCGTTACTCCCTCTGGCCGCAGAGATGGCTACCCTATGCATTGACGGCGGCAAAAAAGCGAAAATGCGTCCGGGAGATATTTTAGGCGCGCTGACCGGCGATATTGGATTGGACGGGGCGGATATTGGCAAAATTAACGTGCATCCCATGCACGTTTACGTCGCCGTACGTCAAGCAGTAGCGCAAAAAGCCTGGAAGCAGTTGCAAAACGGGAAGATCAAAGGCAAGTCATGCCGGGTACGGCTATTAAAATGATCGATAGTATGGCGTCTCAGCGGAGTGCTGAGACGCCTGCAGATTATTTCACTTCGATAACATCAAGCCGCAACGCCTCTAAGGCGGTGTCATCTTCTTCCGGCTGCCAGCCAGCGGGCTGCAATGGAATCTCTTCACGATCGAACGCTAAATCACCGCCGTCGATGACCTCGGAACCGTGAGTTATCCCTTTGAAATCGAACAGGTTTGTGTCACAAAGGTGAGACGGCACGACATTCTGCATGGCGCTAAACATCGTCTCGATCCGTCCAGGATAGCGCTTATCCCAGTCGCGTAGCATGTCGGCAATCACCTGGCGTTGCAGGTTGGGTTGCGAACCGCACAGATTACAAGGAATGATAGGAAAGGCTTTGGCCTCAGCAAAACGGACAATATCTTTCTCGCGGCAGTAAGCCAGCGGGCGGATCACGATATGTTTGCCGTCATCGCTCATCAGCTTCGGCGGCATCCCTTTCATTTTTCCGCCATAGAACATATTCAGAAACAGGGTTTGCAGAATATCGTCGCGATGGTGGCCCAGGGCGATTTTGGTCGCGCCCAGTTCAGTCGCAGTACGATACAGGATACCCCGACGCAAACGCGAGCACAGCGAGCAGGTGGTTTTTCCTTCCGGAATCTTCTCTTTCACAATGCCGTAGGTGTTTTCTTCGACGATTTTATATTCTACGCCCAGCTGCTCAAGGTAGGCTGGCAGGATATGCTCCGGAAAACCTGGCTGCTTTTGATCGAGGTTGACGGCGACCAGTGAAAAATTGATCGGGGCGCTTTGCTGCAAATTACGTAAAATTTCCAGCATCGTATAGCTATCTTTGCCGCCAGAAAGGCAAACCATAATGCGATCGCCTTCTTCAATCATATTAAAATCGGCAATCGCTTCGCCAACGTTACGGCGCAGGCGCTTTTGCAACTTGTTGAGGTTGTATTGTTCTTTCTTTGTATTCTTTTGAATTTCTTGCATTATTTCAGTTCTCTGGTACTAAATGGGGCAAATTGGGGGCAAACTTTGCAACTACGATAACCGCGCATTCAACATCGCTACTTGTTCGTCGTTCATGTCATCAATCTACATACCGTAAATTTCATACACCATATGCGCAGTTTCATGCCCCATTTGGCTGGCGATAAATGCCGGGTTCGCTCCTGCCGTCAACAGCCAGCAGGCAAAAGTATGTCGCGTATGGTACGGATTACGGCGACGAATGCCAGCACGTTTTAATAGAGATAGTACCTTCGGATATTGTCAACTGTATACATCATGTAGCTAGGCCCGTTAAGAAGTGACGGGCTCAACTGAAATTCAGGCGCTGCAGCGTCCTGATGATGGTACGTTTCAAGTGGTTCCGTGGGGTGAACCGGGACAGGTGTAAAATGATATTCGGCACACCCTTTTTGCTCTTTTATTGGTGATATAAAATAACGTATCAGTATTTTATTATCTAATAAGATAGTGCAGTGTGTTTAATTATCGTTGGGTAAGATCATTTTACCGTATACTATTTAAAATTTTCTTGCCTATTCTGGTGGTCATATTGAATTAAAAATAGCCTGTATCATATGTACAGTTCAGACAAATTATTTGCGATGAGAATTGCTACCTGATATCTACACCTTATGATGTATACCATAATTCTGGCTGGAGAATGTAATGCGTATAACAGTAAGTGATATATCAACCAGAGAATCACAGCAGACGGTACAGATACAAGCTATCAGAAGTTGGGATACCATACCGTACCTTTCAATGTTGGATGGACTTTATCAGGACGATATCTTTCATGAGCAAATATCTAATTTACCAGAAGAATATATTAAGCTGGATGAGATGGCCAAAGATGAAGAAAAGAACAGCTTAAATATTTATGAATTCTTCTTTGAGCCAACACATGAAATTATATGTGAAGAAATCCAATCAACATTGGATTTTTATTATTCAAATAGCGCAACCTTCCGTAGGCTGGTTAATTATAAAGTAGAGCGCAGTATCAATGACGATGTAGATACCAATAAATGCGAGGTAAAGATATCTCTAAATTACAGTTACGAAAATATTGATGGGGGGCGAGGATGTTTATCGCTTCCATTTGATCAAAACGGCTATCCAATTCCCCCTGACTTTCACAACTGTGTAAATGGAATCACATCAAAAAAAATGTTGTTAGATCTATTTCTAAAACATATTTTGCACGATCATTTAAATGCAAGCGGTGAAGTTGCAAACGTTTACGCCAATGTTATTTATAAAGAGATTGATCCCGCTGCAATTGCACATACATCGTCGTGTTTTTCTCAGGTAACGATGAGTGGTGAACATGAGCTATTTAATGTAGATAGCGTAACTGTTCCACCTAAAAGCACTGAGCAAATTATATTTGAGGGAAAGGAAATTCAAAAGCAAATTTTCTTATCTTCTCATAGCCGCAATCATCTTCAGCCAGTAACCATTCATAAAATGGACAGGAGTATTAAAAACATTGCAGTAACTGGTTTGTTATTATCATCAAGATTAGCAGTAACATCTGGTGATTATAGGATAAAAAATGGTAATTCAGAGGGTGAGAATGATTTTTTACCTGTTAAAGAATTACAGAGATATGAAAGGGCTCTCCCGGAGGATCATCCTGCCCCAACTACGGAGCCTAACCTGGCAGGTAAGGTGTTAGATGGCCTATTTGAACACGTTACATCTATGGCAGGGGGACGCTACAGAAAACAAGCCTCATATCCACCGCTGTCATCGGAAGCGCCTAATACGATAAAATATGGCGACAGAGAGCTCGTTTTAACTAAAGAACCCGGTTCAGAAACGTATCAGGCAACCTATTCGGATAGCGGAAAAAATTCAGCCATAACATTTTACCGATCTTCTGATGGAAGATTTTATCAGGCGTCAGGGCTGAAAGGTGGGGGGCTTATTCGCCATATTGATAAGCCTTATTCAGAGTTAAGAGAAGGAGACACGGGTTATGATGAAGAGCTTCTGGATATTACGGATGATTCCCCCTTACTGGAAGATATACTGGCCTCTCTGTCAGAAAATTTATACCCTACATCAGAAGAAAATGTACAAAGTATTTATAAGAAATACCAGAGTGGGGATGCTGTAGCAGGGGAGACTGAAGTTGTATTATGCCGAGGTACAATAGGTCCGCAGGCTGAAAATATTGTTAGTTTTAAAACAGCAGGCGGTATTGAGGGGGCGATGTAGAGGTATTGCCTGTCTCTGCTGAAATAGCCAAAGAGCAGGTTCGAAGTGGAAGAATCGTACCTGAATATACCACCGATCTTAGTGTTGCCGACAGGTTCAGCAGGGAACATTATCTTATTATCGTTAGGGTAAAAGTCAAATATCTTACACGAGGTAGTGTCAGTGAAAGTGGCTGGGTTATGCCAAAAAACACACCAGTGGACCCTGTTGGTATAATTGACAGGACATATGGTAAAGCAGAAAATACGGGGCAGGCAAACGCTTCTAAGTAATCATAAATCCTGAACAGGTTTATTGTTGTTATCTCTCGTGTATGAAAGGTTGCTTTTATACTTTAATTAATTCGAGTTGCAGGAAGGCGGCAAGCGAGCGAATCCCCAGGAGCTTACTCAAGTAAGTGACTGGGGTAAGGGAACGCAGCTGCAGCACATGCAACTTGAAGTAGGTTATGGCGAGATACGCAACGGGTCAAAAGCGTCTTTATTCTGTCATCCGTATTAATTAAGATGTCACCACGACCAGAAAAATATCGGAACGAAGAGATGTATGACTAAAGAAGCTGTAATCTTTCTATTTATCGCCATCGTGGTAGAAGTTATCGCCACGATCTCATTAAAATTATCGGATAGTTTTACGCGTCTGGTACCGAGCCTCGTTACCATCATCGGATATTGTATCGCGTTCTGGTGCCTTACCATCCCTATGCGAACCATCCCTGCGGGTATCATTTATGCCATTTGGTCTGGGGTAGGGATTGTTCTTATTGGATTGATAGGATGGCTGTTTCTTGGCCAAAAATTGGATGTGCCGGCTATTATTGGCATGTTGCTTATCATCTGCGGTGTAATCGTAATCAATCTGTTTTCAAAAAGCGTCAGTCACTAGGCGATGATGATGGTTGATTTGAGCCCGCACTCTCTTATGCGGGCTCGGGTATTTAGCGCACCACCAGTACGGAGCATTCCGCATGACGCACAACGGCTGCGGCGTTGGAACCCAACAGATAGGTAGTAATATCCGGACGATGCGAGGCGATAATCACCATATCGGCCGGTAATTTTTTTGCCATTTCCAGAATCTTATCTTTAGGAGAGCCTTCTGCCACGTGCGCCTGCACGCGGTCCGCGGGAAGGTTGAATTTCTTGATAATCGCTTCCAGTTGAGATTTGGCTTCGGCTTTCAAATCGTCCATTGCGGGGAGCTCTGCTGAATAAGCCAGTCCCAGTGAAGCGTAATAGGGCAAAGACGGGATTACAGTCAAAAAGTGCACTTTAGCGTCGTCAATCTTTGCTTCGGCTTCAACATGTGAAATCACGCGTTGAGTTAATTCTGAATCTGAAATATCGATGGGTACAAGAATCGTTCTGTTCATAAAACCTCCTGTTTAAGTATCCACTGAAATTCTACTCCCTAAAGGCACTTTATGTACAATGACATACGTCACATTTTAGGTGCTGCTCCACGATACTCTGGGGGGACTACCAACAGGGGAGGACGGCGTAATATTAAGCGCATTCCCCGTAAATAATCAGCGAGTTGACGTTAAAACGTTATTTCTGCCTTGTCAGGAAAGACCTAAAAAGAGATGTTACCGTTTAATTCAATAATTAATGAAATAATTCGCAGTGAAATAGATATAATTTATACGAATGCTTTTAGGGGTATTATACGAAATAAAAATTATACAATATCATTCGGTTACGATATTCTACGCCTGTTATATGCCTTTATTGTCACATATTCATTTTGTCGTTGGGCCATTGCGTTAACCTTTGCTTTCCAGCGTATAAATTGACAAGCCCGAACGGATGTTCGGGCTTTTTTTGTCTATGGAAAACCCCCAGCTAGGCTGGGGGTTCCGGAAAGCTTTCAGCTTTAAGCCAGTTATTAAAACCCCTTTTGATTTGTTAAAACATCTTGCGGTCTGGCAACTGCAAA
>NZ_JBCLYA010000013.1:0-97965 GCF_039650795.1 Salmonella sp. K21076 | reverse complement strand
CGTAAGTAACGAAGTTTGATGCAAATGTCAGATCGTATGCGCCTGTTAGGGCGCGGCTGGTAAGAGAGCCTTACAGGCGCATCAGAAAAACCTCCGGCTATGCCGGAGGATATTTATTTATATCAGGCAAAAATCGTCATCAGATAGGCGGCAAATAAAGCCAGATACGCCGCGCCGTTTAGCACGTTGGTGCGTCCGGTAGAGAACGAAATATGGCACAGCACTAACGAGGCCACCATCACTACCATTTCCGGCGCGCCTAAACCAAACACCAGATCATTACCTGTCGCCCATGCGATGAGCGTGACGACCGGCACGGTTAATGAAATCGTCGCCAACACCGATCCGAAGAACAGATTCATTGCCCGCTGAACCTGATTATTCAGTACCGCCTTCAGCGCGCCCAGTCCTTCCGGCGAGAGAATTAACAGCGCGACCAGGAAACCGGTAAAGGCGACCGGAGCGTTCATGCTGGTCAGCAACGCCTCCAGCGGGCTGGCATTCATTTTGGTAACGGCAATGACCGCAATTAAATGAATGAGTAACCAGACCGTATGCCAGCCGCTACTGTGCGCGGAGGGTTTACCGTGGTGTGGATTGTCATCATCGCCTTCATCTTCATGTTCATAGATAAATAAGCTCTGGTGCGTTTTGGTTTGAATCAACAAAAATACGCCGTACATCGCGGCGGAAATTAACGCGACCAATAATGCCTGACCAGTAGAAAAATTGGCTTGCGGCAATGCCATGGGAAAAACCAGCACAATAATCGCCAGCGGAAATAGCGCGATAAGATACTGCTTAATCCCAAATAAATTCATATATTGCGTTGCGAATTTACGCCCGCCCAACAACAACGAAAAACCGACCAGTCCCCCGGTGACAATCATAATAATAGAGTAGAGCGTATCGCGCATAAGCGTTGGCGCAGCATCGCCGGTAGCCATCAGCGCGGAAATTAAACTCACCTCAAGAATAACGACGGACAGGCTTAAAATAAGCGATCCGTAGGGTTCGCCGAGTCGGTGCGCTAATACATCGGCATGACGGACCACGCTAAATGCGCTGCTTAAAATACCAATAAGTGCAAGGATATTGATGCCAATAACCACTGGTAGTGACTGGCTACTTCCCCAAAGGAACAGCACTACCAGCGCAAGAACCGGGAAAATAAGCGAAGTCTCCTTATGGCGGGTTTTCACCGCCTCACAGGCATGTGTCATGTGGGTCTCCCTTGTGCAGGTGTTAATATTTTGGAAAGAGTAAAGAAGGTAAAAATAGCAGAAATTTGTATTTTTTTAGTGGTTTTTTACGTAGTTTTACGGCGTAGACGATTTTTTTCTTTCAAGGTCAGTAAAACAAGTATCTTGTTTTAACAGTGTTTAAATAACAAAAAGTTAATTTCCGTAAAAAGCAAAAATCCTCCTCGACTGGCGTAATAACGCATTGTTTACCACACTTAATGTTTTCCCTGAAGACGGAGGCGCTGATGCCGTATAAAGCCAAAAGTGATTTACCCGATAATGTGCGGAATGTTCTTCCAGCCCATGCCCAGGACATTTACAAAGAAGCGTTTAATAGCGCCTGGGAGCAATATAAAGATAAAGCCGATCGTCGTGATGACGCCAGTCGCGAGGAAACCGCACACAAAGTCGCTTGGGCGGCGGTTAAAAACGATTATGAAAAAGGCGAGGATGATAAATGGCATAAGAAAAAATAAACGCGGTATTACTCACGCGTTAGCCTGATTTTCTTGCCGGAAGTCTATCCTGACGCGGGAGCTTTTCCCGCGTACAGATTCAAAATGTCAGCACTTTGTCCGCCGCCAGCGTCCATTGCGCCAGCTCGACCAGCGTTCCGATTTCCACACCGTCAATCAGCGGCAGGGGAGTGATACCACGTCCGTCCGCACAGGTTTTGCATAATTTTACCGGTACGTTTTGCGCGGTTAGAATTTCCAGCATTTGCTGAATATTGTAGCCTTCGGCTGGTTTTTGACCGCGTAACCCTGCGGTTACGGCATCTGACATCAAAAACAGGCGTAAATCGAGATGGCTTTCCTGCTCGCGAAGCGCAATGGCCAGACGCAGGCTATTAAATAATGATTCGCTGCCGTAGGCGGCGCCGTTAGCGATAATGACGATATTTTGCATGGATAACCCTTCTCCTTGAGAAATTTTGTCGGCAATGGCGTTATGTTACCTCGGGAACCGGGTACCGCCAAATGCGTGGAGAAAATCCCGGGACGCTCTGCGGAAAAAATAAGGATATTCCTGGAAACACGAGAAAAGGCTGCAAAACCTGTCCGGACACGTTATGGTTTACTCTGATGCCATTCCTCTTATCTTTTGTTGTAGAAGTTGCCGACACGTTGAGCCGTATTGTTTTTCGTTCATTCTCACTCTCGCTTCTCTTGCTGGCTGCCAGCGGTACGATCCGTGCGCAGGCGCAAGACCCTTTCGATCAAAACCGTCTGCCGGATTTAGGCATGATGCCGGAATCCCACGAAGGGGAAAAGCATTTTGCCGAGATGGCCAAAGCGTTTAGCGAAGCCAGCATGAAAAATAACGATCTGGATACCGGTGAACAGGCGCGGCAATTCGCTTTCGGACAGGTACGCGATGTGGTCAGCGAGCAGGTTAACCAGCAGCTTGAAAGCTGGCTATCAGCCTGGGGCAGCGCCAGCGTGGATATTAACGTCGATAACGAAGGTCATTTTAACGGCAGTCGCGGAAGCTGGTTTATCCCTTTACAGGATAAACAGCGCTATCTGACCTGGAGCCAGCTTGGTCTTACGCAACAGACTGACGGACTGGTAAGCAACGTTGGCATAGGACAGCGCTGGGCGCAGGATGGCTGGCTTCTTGGCTATAATACCTTTTACGATAATCTGCTGGATGAAAATCTGCAGCGCGCCGGCTTTGGCGCGGAGGCGTGGGGAGAATATTTGCGTTTATCCGCCAACTATTATCAGCCTTTTGCCGACTGGCAGACGCATACGGCGACCTTAGAACAGCGAATGGCGCGCGGATATGATATCAACGCGCAAGTGCGGCTGCCGTTTTACCAGCATATCAATACCAGCGTTAGTCTGGAGCAGTACTTTGGCGATAGCGTGGATCTGTTTGACTCCGGAACGGGGTATCACAATCCTGTCGCGTTAAAACTGGGTCTCAACTATACGCCAGTACCTTTGCTTACTATGACCGCCCAGCACAAACAGGGCGAGAGCGGGGTCAGTCAGAATAACCTGGGGCTGACGCTTAACTACCGCTTCGGCGTGCCGCTCAAAAAGCAGCTTGCCGCCAGTGAAGTGGCGCAAAGCCAGTCATTACGCGGTAGCCGCTATGATACGCCGCAACGTAACTCGCTGCCGACAATGGAGTATCGGCAGCGTAAAACGTTAACGGTTTTTCTGGCGACGCCGCCCTGGGATCTTACGCCTGGTGAGACGGTTGCGTTAAAATTGCAGGTGCGCAGCGTGCACGGTATTCGTCATTTGAGCTGGCAGGGCGATACACAGGCATTAAGTTTGACGGCAGGAACGGACACCCGCAGTACCGAGGGCTGGACAATCATTATGCCGGCCTGGGATCACCGCGAAGGCGCGGCAAATCGCTGGCGTTTATCGGTGGTGGTTGAGGATGAAAAAGGTCAGCGTGTCTCTTCCAATGAGATCACGCTCGCGCTGACTGAACCGTTTATCACGATGCCGGACGATAATCCGCATTGGCAACCGTTCCAGGAGCAATAATTAAAAGATGCGTTCCTGATGCATCCAGACGGCGGCCTCCACGCGCGATTTCAGCTTCATTTTCTTGAGCATATGTTTCACGTGCACTTTGACCGTACTTTCGGTGATATCCAGACGCCGGGCAATCATCTTATTTGGCAATCCCTGCGCGATGAGCTTCAGAATATCGCGCTCACGCGGGGTGAGTTGCGTCACATCGCGATCGGTGGTAGCGCGGTTGGCCCGCAGGCTGGCCGCCAGTACCGGCGTTAACGCTTCACTTAATACCATTTCGCCGGCGGCGGCCTGTTGTAACGCTTTGAGCAAGTCCTCCGGCTCTATGTCTTTCAACAGATAACCATCCGCGCCGCGCTTTAGCGCCGTGACGACATCTTCTTCATGGTTGGATACGCTGAAAACGACAATACGTCCTGACAGCGCTTTTTCGCGTAATTTATCCAGCGTTTCGAGACCATTCATTCCCGGCATATTCAAATCAAGGAGGATCAGATCGGGATCGAGCGATTCCGCCAGGTCAATACCCTGCTCACCGTTGCTGGCTTCTCCGACCACGCTGATATCGGGCGCCATACTCACAAGCTGCTTTACACCCGTGCGTAGCATCGGATGGTCATCGATTAACAGGATGGTTGCCGGTTCCTGATTATTCATGGGTATCTCCCTGGGTTTCTGTGAAGTTTGTTTCTGGAATAAAAGTAACAGTGACCTCTGTTCCGCCAGTCTCGCGTCGGCGTACCTGGCAATCGCCGCGCAAACTTTGCGCCCGATCGCGCATGATGATCATGCCGTAGTGATTACTGCGTTCGGCGTTTTCCGGGACGCCGCAGCCATTGTCCTGCACTTTTAGTTTGACCTGTTTGCCACATTGCGTCACTGTCACCACCACATCGTCGGCATGAGAGTGTTTAAGGGCGTTGCTGGGGGCTTCCCTGGCAATTTGCAACAGGTGTATCGCCTGGTGTGATGGCACCAGGCGGGGGGGAAGCTGATAATCCAGTTTTACCGTAAAGCCAAACCGGGCGCTGAACTCCTGGCAGCTTGCCTCCAGCGCCGGACGTAGCCCGGGTTCCGTCAACTGTAAGCGGAAAGTGGTTAACAGTTCGCGCAGTTGCGCCCAGGAGCAGTTCAGCTCATTGCGAATTTGGCTGAGTAACTCACGGCTGCTTTCCGGTAACGCGTCGCCCTGCATTTGCAGGCAGCTCACCTGCATCTTCATACAAGAGAGCGACTGGGCAATAGAATCATGCAGTTCGCGGGCAATGGTGGCACGCTCTTCCATGACAATCAACCGCTGCTGGCGCTCCTGATGCCTGTCGAGCGCCAGAGTCGCGGTAAGCTGTTCAACCAGCGTGTCCACCAACTGTTGCTGATCGTGGCTGAGATGGCGTCCATAGGGCAGCGTCGCCAGCAAAATACCGTATTGGGTGTGAGAGTCGGTGAGCCGCCATTTTAAGGTGGTGCCGCCGTTAATCATCGGCAGGGCGCTACGTGGGCAAAGGTGGCAGCCTTTATCATCGCAACTGATGTCCGACTGACAGGTAAATTCCTGGTGATTATCTTCATCTTCCAGGTCATAGACTCGCAGCTCAATATCATGCAACTGGGTTAAATTTTGCAGGCCATTCAGTACCGGTGAAAGACGTTCACATAGCGGAGCCTGTGAATGCAGTCGGCGGTTGGCTTGCCACAAAAACGAGAGAATCTGGTTTTTATGTTCCAGACCGGCTGTTTTTTCCTGTACTCGCTGTTCCAGTACTGCATAACTTTCGGCCAGTTCTTCAGACATATTATTGAGCGCAGAACCCAACGCGGCCATCTCATTGCGTCCACTGATATTGGCACGTTGGGTAAAGTCGCGCTGACTGACGGCGCGCGCCATTGATAACAACTGTTTCCAGGGCTGCAAAAGGCGAACACGTAGCCAGATAATCGTAAATACCAGCAATAGCGCCATAAAGATCGCCATTACCCGGTGAACTAATACCACTCGTTCGATACGCAATTCAGTCGTATGGTCGAACGACGTCACCAGGCGATCCAGGCCCGCCACAAAGCGCGTGATATCTTCTGCGACCGCGTGCGCGTTTTGCGCGTGCTGTAGCCTTGGCGAGAGTTCGTTATGCCAGTAATCCTGCAACGCTTTAAGCTGCTTCTGCTGCCCGTCTCGCTCAGCGGCGCGGGTCAGTTCAGGGCTGAATGCCGTTTGCTCCATCTCATCCAGCAGCTTTTGATCTTTAGCATCCAGCGGGACAGCGGCCAGTAGTCGATAGCTTTGCATACGCAATGAGCCCGCTTTATTAATCGCATGAGCGCTACCCTGCACGCCCTGAACCAGCCAGCCGGAAACCGCCATCCCCGCCACGCCGATAGCGGTAGAGAGCATGACAATCAGCGCCAGTTGGTTAACCAGCGTAAGAGGAGAGAAACACCGTTTAAACATGTTACCTTCTTTCTTCGGGGTAATGTCGCCGAAAAAACGTAGCAAAAAAGGGGGCGTCAATCGGCTGTGCCGCTATTCTCAACGATACAGCGGAGTATACCCATACCTATAACGAGTTACTCCTTAATTGCCGCCGTAAAGAGGTATCTGCGACGGGAAGGAGTAGACAGACACAGCATGGTGAAAAACCACAGCTTTTTTACCAAAATAGCCTACTCATTAAGGGTAATAACTATTTTTAGTCGCCGGTGATGACGACTTTTCCTTTGATTTATATCAACTTACCTTCGGCAGTAAACCCTAATGTGGCAGACATCAAATCAAGAATCAGAGGTGTCTATGAGTCACTCATCCGCCCCGGAAAGGGCAACTGGCGCTGTTATCACGGAATGGCGTCCGGAAGATCCGGCGTTCTGGCAGCAGCGCGGCCATCGTGTCGCTAGCCGTAATTTGTGGATTTCTGTCCCGTGTTTACTGCTGGCGTTTTGCGTCTGGATGCTATTCAGCGCAGTGGCGGTGAACCTGCCGAAAGTGGGATTTAATTTTACGACCGATCAGCTCTTTATGTTGACTGCGCTGCCATCTGTTTCCGGCGCGCTGCTACGGGTGCCTTACTCCTTTATGGTGCCGCTATTTGGCGGACGTCGCTGGACAGCGTTCAGTACCGGTATCCTCATCGTGCCTTGCGTATGGTTAGGCTTTGCCGTTCAGGATACCAGTACGCCATTTAGCACTTTCATTATTATTTCCTTGCTGTGTGGTTTTGCCGGCGCGAACTTTGCCTCCAGTATGGCGAACATCAGCTTTTTCTTTCCTAAACAAAAGCAGGGCGGCGCGCTGGGTCTGAACGGCGGTCTGGGCAATATGGGCGTGAGCGTGATGCAGCTGGTTGCGCCGCTGGTGGTTTCGCTCTCTATCTTTGCCGCCTTTGGCAGCCACGGTGTAGAGCAGCCGGACGGTTCTCAGCTCTATCTGGCGAACGCAGCCTGGATTTGGGTGCCTTTCCTGGCCATTTTTACGCTGGCAGCGTGGTTCGGCATGAACGAACTGGCGACGTCTAAGGCCTCGCTAAAAGAGCAACTGCCGGTGCTCAAACGTGGTCATCTGTGGATCATGAGTCTGCTGTATCTGGCGACCTTCGGATCGTTTATCGGTTTCTCCGCGGGGTTCGCTATGCTGTCTAAAACGCAATTCCCGGATGTGCAGATCCTGCATTATGCGTTTTTCGGTCCGTTTATCGGCGCGCTGGCGCGTTCGGCAGGCGGCGCAATTTCTGACCGTCTGGGGGGGACTCGCGTCACGCTTATCAACTTTGTCCTGATGGCGATTTTCAGCGGTCTGCTGTTCCTGACATTACCTACTGGCGGCGTTGGCGGTAGCTTTATCGCATTCTACGGGGTATTTCTGGCGCTATTCCTGACGGCGGGGCTGGGGAGTGGTTCTACCTTCCAGATGATCTCCGTTATCTTCCGTAAACTGACGATGGACCGGGTAAAAGCGGAAGGCGGGTCGGACGAAAGAGCCATGCGTGAAGCGGCGACCGATACGGCGGCGGCGCTGGGCTTTATTTCCGCGATTGGCGCGATTGGCGGCTTTTTTATTCCGAAAGCGTTTGGTTCATCTTTAGCATTAACCGGTTCGCCAGTCGGCGCGATGAAAGTCTTTCTTATTTTCTATATCGCCTGCGTCGTTATTACCTGGGCGGTATATGGACGTCATTCTAAAAATAAAAAGTAACTTTTGATTATCCTTTGCGCGGCGTTAGACCGCGCTTTTTTTTACCCGCATTTAGTTACAACATACTTATAGTCAAGAAGAGAGGCGCGACAGGGCTGACCACGCACATTTTTATCGGTCATCCAGGGGGATACCCCTTAATACCCACTTGTTGAAAATTTAACATTCATGTCGTGCGTAAATTTAATTTTATGTAATTAAATCAGTAATATATATAAATAAAACTCCTCCTCCAAAAGGAGTATGCCGGAGGTTTGCGCGCCATTTGCATCCCTGTCCGCCTTGATCGTTATCAATTCTCACGCCCATTCAGCGCGTTACCTTCGCCCTTAGTTAAGCAATGTCGATTTATCAGAGAGCCGTAAGGTTCCACACAGGAGAAACCCGATGAGTAAATTCCTGGACCGGTTTCGCTACTTCAAGCAGAAGGGCGAAACCTTTGCCGATGGGCACGGCCAGCTTCTCGAAACAAACCGGGACTGGGAGGACGGATACCGCCAACGTTGGCAGCATGACAAAATTGTGCGCTCAACCCATGGGGTGAACTGCACCGGTTCTTGTAGCTGGAAAATTTATGTCAAAAATGGTCTGGTGACCTGGGAAACACAGCAAACCGATTACCCGCGCACCCGTCCTGATATGCCAAACCATGAACCTCGCGGCTGCCCGCGCGGGGCAAGTTACTCCTGGTATCTCTACAGCGCTAACCGACTGAAATATCCGCTAATGCGCAAACGTCTGATGAAGATGTGGCGCGAGGCGAAAAAACTGCATCGCGATCCGGTAGAGGCATGGGCCTCCATCATTGAAGATGCCGATAAAGCCAAAAGCTTCAAACAGGCGCGTGGTCGTGGCGGCTTTGTTCGCTCCTCATGGCAGGAAGTGAACGAGCTGATCGCCGCTTCCAACGTGTACACCGTGAAAACCTATGGCCCTGACCGCGTCGCGGGCTTCTCACCCATTCCGGCGATGTCGATGGTTTCCTACGCTTCCGGCGCACGTTATCTTTCGCTGATTGGCGGTACCTGCCTGAGCTTCTACGACTGGTACTGCGACCTGCCGCCAGCCTCCCCGCAAACCTGGGGCGAGCAGACCGACGTGCCGGAATCCGCTGACTGGTACAACTCCAGCTATATTATCGCCTGGGGCTCTAACGTGCCGCAAACCCGTACGCCGGATGCCCACTTCTTTACCGAAGTACGTTACAAAGGCACTAAAACCGTCGCGGTGACGCCGGACTATGCCGAAATCGCCAAACTGTGCGATCTGTGGCTGGCGCCGAAGCAGGGGACCGATGCGGCGATGGCGCTGGCGATGGGCCACGTCATGCTGCGCGAGTTCCACCTCGACAACCCGCGCCAGTACTTCACCGATTATGTCCGTCGCTATACCGACATGCCAATGCTGGTGATGCTTGAAGAGCGTGATGGTTATTATGCCGCAGGTCGTATGCTGCGCGCTGCCGATCTCGTTGATTCGCTGGGGCAGGAAAATAACCCGGAATGGAAAACCGTCGCTATCAACAGCAACGGTGAAATGGTGGCGCCAAACGGTTCAATTGGTTTCCGCTGGGGCGAAAAAGGCAAATGGAACCTCGAACAGCGCGACGGGACTACCGGTGCAGAAACTGAATTGCAGCTCAGCTTGCTGGGCAGCCAGGATGAGATTGCTGACGTGGGCTTCCCGTATTTCGGCGGCGAGGGTTCAGAGTACTTTAATCATGTGGCGCTGGATAACGTCCTGCTGCATAAACTGCCGGCAAAACGTCTGCAACTGGCCGATGGTTCTTCAGCGTTAGTCACTACCGTTTACGATCTGACCATGGCGAACTATGGTCTGGAACGCGGCCTGAACGATGAAAATTGTGCCGCCAGTTATGATGATACCAAAGCATATACGCCAGCATGGGCCGAGCAGATCACCGGCGTGCCGCGGGCGCAGATCATCCGTATCGCACGGGAATTCGCCGATAACGCGGACAAAACGCACGGGCGTTCAATGATTATCGTTGGCGCCGGTCTGAACCACTGGTATCACCTCGATATGAACTATCGCGGGCTGATCAATATGTTGGTGTTCTGTGGTTGCGTTGGTCAGAGCGGCGGCGGCTGGGCGCACTACGTCGGCCAGGAAAAACTGCGTCCGCAGACCGGCTGGCAGCCGCTGGCGTTTGCCCTTGACTGGCAGCGTCCCGCGCGTCACATGAACAGCACCTCTTACTTCTATAACCACTCCAGCCAGTGGCGCTACGAGACGGTGACCGCCGAGGAGTTACTGTCGCCGATGGCGGACAAATCCCGCTATAGCGGCCATCTGATTGACTTCAATGTGCGCGCCGAACGTATGGGCTGGTTGCCGTCGGCACCGCAGTTAGGCACCAACCCGCTGTATATTGCGCGTGAAGCGGAAAAAGCCGGTATGACGCCGGTAGATTATACCGTCAAATCCCTGAAAGACGGTTCGATTCGCTTTGCCGCCGAGCAGCCGGAAAACGGTAAAAACCATCCACGTAACCTCTTTATCTGGCGTTCCAACCTGCTTGGGTCTTCCGGTAAAGGTCACGAGTATATGCTGAAATATCTGCTGGGTACTGAGCATGGTATTCAGGGGCTGGATCTCGGCAAGCAGGGCGGTGTGAAGCCGGAAGAAGTGGAATGGCGTGACAATGGCCTGGACGGCAAACTGGATCTGGTGGTGACGCTGGACTTCCGCCTGTCGAGCACCTGCCTGTACTCCGATATCGTACTGCCGACCGCCACCTGGTATGAAAAAGACGATATGAATACCTCGGATATGCATCCGTTTATTCATCCGCTGTCTGCCGCCGTAGATCCGGCCTGGGAATCGAAAAGCGACTGGGAAATCTACAAAGGCATTGCGAAGAAATTCTCCGAAGTCTGTGTAGGCCACCTGGGTAAAGAGACTGACGTCGTGACGCTGCCGATCCAGCACGACTCTGCCGCTGAACTGGCACAGCCGCTGGACGTGAAAGACTGGAAAAAAGGTGAATGCGATCTGATCCCAGGGAAAACCGCGCCGCACATCATGACCGTTGAGCGCGATTATCCGGCCACCTATGAGCGCTTTACCTCTATTGGCCCGCTGATGGAGAAAATCGGCAACGGCGGGAAAGGGATTGCCTGGAACACGCAGAGCGAAATGGACTTGCTGCGTAAGCTCAATTACACCAAAGCGGACGGTCCGGCGAAAGGCCAGCCGATGCTCAACACGGCGATTGACGCGGCAGAGATGATCCTGACGTTAGCGCCGGAAACCAACGGTCAGGTGGCAGTGAAAGCCTGGGCGGCGCTGAGCGAGTTTACCGGTCGCGACCATACGCATCTGGCAACTAATAAAGAAGAAGAGAAAATCCGCTTCCGCGATATTCAGGCCCAGCCGCGCAAAATTATCTCCAGCCCGACCTGGTCTGGTCTGGAAGATGAGCATGTTTCTTATAACGCCGGTTATACCAACGTTCACGAGCTGATCCCGTGGCGTACGCTGTCTGGTCGCCAACAGTTGTATCAGGATCACCAGTGGATGCGCGACTTCGGCGAAAGTCTGCTGGTGTATCGCCCACCGATCGACACCCGCTCGGTGAAAGCGGTGATGGGGCGTAAATCCAACGGTAATCCGGAGAAGGCGCTCAACTTCCTGACGCCGCACCAGAAATGGGGTATCCACTCGACCTACAGCGATAACCTGTTGATGCTGACCTTGTCGCGTGGCGGCCCGATTGTATGGATGAGTGAAACCGACGCCAAAGAGCTGGGCATTGAAGATAACGATTGGATCGAAGTCTTCAACAGCAACGGCGCATTGACCGCACGCGCAGTGGTCAGCCAGCGTGTACCGGCGGGCATGACCATGATGTACCACGCGCAGGAACGTATCGTAAACCTGCCGGGGTCGGAAATTACCCAGCAGCGCGGCGGTATTCATAACTCGGTGACGCGTATTACGCCGAAACCGACCCATATGATCGGCGGCTATGCGCAGTTAGCCTACGGCTTTAACTACTACGGTACCGTCGGCTCCAACCGCGATGAGTTTGTGGTGGTACGTAAGATGAAGAACATTAACTGGTTGGATGGCGAAGGCAATGACCAGGTACAGGAGAGCGTAAAATGAAAATTCGTTCACAAGTCGGCATGGTGCTGAATCTCGATAAGTGCATCGGCTGTCATACCTGTTCAGTCACCTGTAAAAACGTCTGGACCAGTCGCGAAGGTATGGAATACGCCTGGTTCAACAACGTAGAAAGTAAGCCCGGCGTTGGTTTTCCTAATGACTGGGAAAATCAGGAAAAATGGAAAGGCGGCTGGATCCGCAAAATCAACGGCAAACTACAGCCGCGCATGGGCAACCGGGCGCTGCTGCTGGGTAAAATCTTCGCTAACCCGCATCTGCCGGGCATCGACGACTACTACGAGCCGTTTGATTACGACTACCAGAACCTGCATACTGCGCCGGAAAGCAAACATCAGCCGATCGCGCGTCCGCGCTCGCTGATTACCGGCCAGCGGATGGACAAAATTACCAGCGGGCCAAACTGGGAAGAGATTCTGGGCGGCGAGTTCGAAAAACGCGCCAAAGATCAGAATTTCGAAAACATGCAGAAGGCGATGTACGGCCAGTTCGAAAACACCTTCATGATGTACCTGCCGCGCCTGTGCGAGCACTGCCTCAATCCGGCGTGCGTGGCAACCTGCCCAAGCGGTGCCATCTACAAGCGTGAAGAAGACGGCATCGTGCTGATCGACCAGGACAAGTGCCGCGGCTGGCGTATGTGCATCACCGGCTGCCCGTACAAGAAGATTTACTTCAACTGGAAGAGCGGGAAGTCCGAGAAGTGCATCTTCTGCTACCCGCGTATCGAAGCGGGTCAGCCGACCGTTTGCTCCGAAACCTGTGTTGGCCGTATCCGTTATCTTGGCGTACTGCTGTATGACGCCGATGCCATTGAAAGCGCTGCCAGTACGGAAAACGAAAAAGATCTGTACCAGCGTCAACTGGACGTGTTCCTCGATCCGAACGATCCGGCTGTCATTGAGCAGGCGCTGAAGGACGGCGTGCCGCAGAGCGTGATCGATGCGGCGCAGCAATCGCCAGTGTACAAAATGGCGATGGACTGGAAGCTGGCGCTGCCGCTGCATCCGGAATACCGCACGCTGCCGATGGTCTGGTACGTGCCGCCTTTGTCACCGATTCAGTCTGCCGCCGACGCGGGTGAACTGGGCAGCAACGGTATTCTGCCGGATGTAGACAGTCTGCGTATCCCGGTGCAGTACCTGGCGAATCTGTTGACCGCTGGCGACACTCAGCCGGTACTGTTGGCGCTGAAACGGATGCTGGCGATGCGTCACTACAAACGTGCGGAAACCGTAGACGGTAAAGTGGATACCCGCGCGCTGGAAGAGGTGGGTTTAAGCGAAGCCCAGGCGCAGGAAATGTATCGTTACCTGGCGATTGCTAATTACGAAGATCGCTTTGTGGTGCCGAGCAGCCATCGTGAACTGGCGCGTGACGCATTCCCGGAGAAAAGCGGTTGTGGCTTTACCTTCGGCGATGGTTGCCACGGGTCTGATACCAAATTCAATCTGTTCAACAGCCGCCGCATCGACGCTGTTGATGTGACCAGCAAAACGGAGCCGCACGCATGATTGAACTCGTCATTGTTTCGCGTCTGCTCGAGTACCCGGATGCTGCCCTGTGGCAGCATCAGCAGGAGTTGTTCGATGCGCTCGCGTCATCTGAGAACCTGGATAAAGAGGATGCCCAGACTCTGGGCGTTTTCCTGCGCGATTTAACCGCGCAGGACATGCTGGATGTACAGGCCGCTTATAGTGAACTGTTTGACCGTGGTCGCGCCACATCGCTGCTTCTGTTTGAACATGTACACGGGGAATCCCGCGATCGCGGTCAGGCGATGGTTGACCTGATGGCACAGTATGAACAGCACGGTTTGCAGCTCGACAGCCGCGAACTGCCCGATCATCTGCCGCTGTATCTGGAATACCTTGCGCAGTTGCCGAAAAGCGAAGCGTTAGGGGGGGTACAGGATATCGCGCCGATTCTGGCGTTGCTCAGCGCACGTTTGCAACAGCGTGACAGCCGTTATGCGGTGCTGTTCGATCTGCTGTTAAAACTGGCGAATACCGTTATCGACAGCGGCAAAGTGGCTGAAAAAATTGCGAATGAAGCACGTGATGATACCCCGCAGGCGTTGGATGCGGTCTGGGAAGAAGAGCAGGTGAAATTCTTCGCCGATCAAGGGTGTGGCGAGTCGGAAATCTCCGCTCACCAGCGTCGTTTTGCCGGGGCCGTGGCGCCGCAATATCTGAATATCACCACCGGAGGACAGCACTAATGCACTTCCTGAATATGTTCTTCTTTGATATCTACCCGTACATTGCCGGATCGGTATTTCTGATCGGTAGCTGGTTACGTTACGACTACGGCCAGTACACCTGGCGGGCGGCTTCCAGTCAGATGCTGGATCGCAAAGGAATGAACCTGGCGTCAAACCTGTTCCACATTGGGATTCTGGGTATTTTCGCCGGTCATTTCCTGGGCATGTTAACGCCGCACTGGATGTATGAAGCTTTTCTGCCGGTCGACGTGAAGCAGAAGATGGCGATGATTGCCGGCGGCGCCTGCGGAATGCTGACGCTGGTTGGCGGTATTTTACTGCTCAAGCGTCGTCTGTTCAGCCCACGTGTCCGCGCCACCACTACCGGTGCAGATATTTTGATTCTCTCATTGCTGGTGATTCAGTGCGCGCTGGGTCTGCTGACCATTCCGTTCTCCGCCCAGCATATGGACGGGAGTGAAATGATGAAGCTGGTCGGGTGGGCGCAGTCAGTTGTGACCTTCCACGGTGGCGCATCCGCACATCTGGACGGTGTAGCCTTTATCTTCCGTATGCACCTGGTACTGGGGATGACGCTGTTCCTGTTATTCCCATTCTCGCGCCTGGTGCATATCTGGAGCGTGCCGGTCGAGTACCTGACCCGCAAATACCAGATTGTACGTGCGCGTCACTGATTTTCTCTCGATGCCCTAAACTCCGCTTCGGCGGAGTTTTTTTATGGCTGTTTGCCGGAGTGCAGCATAAATGCCTTATCGACCGCCGCCTTGTTTCGTTTACAGCGGGTCTGCCATGTCTGGCATCTGAATCCGGACTCTTTGTTTCTGGGTTTATTCAGCATCTGTGCGAGTTTTTTGTAAGCAGAAAAAGGATGATGCAGCATATAATCACGCCATAAACGACAATAAGGATAGTTGTATGCGTTTTTCATCAATTTTCAAAATAATAATATTAAATATATTTATTTCAAAAATGGCTCACGCTGCTGTCTGCGAGGAGCGCTATCCCCCCGACTCAGAAGAATGCCAGTACGTTCAGGAATTAGAGCAAAAAGCGGAACAAGGAGATGAAGGCGCGCAGTTCTCGCTTGGAAGCTGGTATGCGGAGGGGCGATACGTTAAGCCTGATTATAAACTAGCCATAAAATGGCTGGAGAAAGCGGGTAAACAAGGTTCTGATTTTTCCTATTTCATCCTTGGCTATCATTACAACTATGGTGAAAATTTTCCACTTAGTCGGCAAAAAGCGCTGGAGTGGTATCGCAAGGCGGCAGAACTAGGGGATAGTAGTACGCAAGAAATCCTCGGTGACGCCTATATGTATGGCGATGGGTTTCCCCAAAATACCCAGCTAGCGCTGGAGTGGTATCGAAAAGCCGCCTCTCCAACCAATGATGCGGGCGTTGTCCGCGGCCAGGGTTCAGCTTCGTCAGCACAATTTAAGCTTGGAGTAATGTACGCCCACGGTCAGGGCGTTCCTCAGGATTATCAGCAAACGGCGATCTTGATGCGTAAAGCGGCGGAAAATATGTACTACCCCGCGCAACTTTATCTCGGTGTTGCCTATTTTTATGGTGAAGGCGTGCCTCAGGATTATCGTCAGGCAGTTTACTGGCTTAATGAAGGTATACCAGGCAGCTATACGCCAGGCCACATTCCGCTGAATGCGCTCTATGATAAAGCGCATCCCGCTGACCAGGTTCACTCTCAGACGTGGTATCGAAAAACAGCGCAACGCGTGATGGCAAAGGTACAGTTCAATTTTGGCGTATGGTATTACAACGGTTATCACTTATTGAAAGATCACAATCTGGCGCTGGAGTGGTATCGCAGAGCCGCAGCGCAGGGATTGGCCGAGGCGCAGGATGCGATCGGCGTGATGTTTATGCAGGGCGAGGCCGTTTCTCAGGACTACCAACAGGCGCTGGCGTGGTATCGCAAAGCCGCACGCCAGGGACTGCCTGCTGCGCAAACGCATCTGGGCATCATGTCTGCTTTTGGTCGCGGCGTCGCGCAAAGCGACAGACAGGCTATCGCATGGTATCGAAAAGCAGCAAAACAGGATTTTGCGAAAGCGCAATATCAGCTTGGCGTAGCATATAGCATGGGAAGAGGCGTGCCTGAAAATAGCCGGAATGCGCTGAAGTGGTACCTTAAAGCGGCAGAGCAGGGGTTTACTCCGGCACAATTAGCGCTTGGGGAAATTTATGCTCATGGGCGCCAGGGGGTGCCTAAAGATAATAAGCAGGCCTATATTTGGTATTACATGGCAAGTATATATACGGAAAAATCTAAGGATGATTGTTCAGCGCTCATTGCCGAAAGAAACCGACTCAAGGGAACGCTTACCCCAGATCAACTTAGCGAGACATATGCCGCCTTTGATCTCATCAGGCGAAAAATCAACCAGTCAAAGGAGGCGAAAAAGATTGCCAGGAAGAAGTATTGATAAGATAGCCAATAAGCTATGGCGCCATGGTGTGAAGTCTGCCTGTGGGGTAAGGATACGGGGCAGTGCTGATTGATTTGAAATTGGTGCCTTATGAAGTAATGGTGGTGGGGGAAGGATGACTCAGCGCTGCGCGTTTCGCCCTTCGGGTCGTTGCCTGCGGCAACGTTCTCTCGCTTTCGCTCGAATCGAACCTTAGTCGAAGCTTCTCATCCTTCCCCACATGGGTAGAATTATGACAAACCGATGTCGAATGAAGGTTAGATGCTTTCTGAAGATCATGATGGTGGTGGGGGAAGGATGACTCAGCGCTGCGCGCTTCGCCCTTCGGGTCGTTGCCTACGGCAACGCTTTCTCGCTGCGCTCGAATCGAACCTTCGAAGTCGATGACGGCAGATTTACAGTCTGCTCCCTTTGGCCGCTCGGGAACCCCACCACGGGATAAATTCATTATGCTGCTTGCATTCTATAGCGGGAAGGATTATTCGGAGCTAAAGCTCCTCACCCTTCGGGCCGTTGCCTGCGGCAACGTTCTCTCACTATTGCTCGAGTCGAACCTTGAAGTCGATGACGGCAGATTTGCAGTCAGCTCCCTTATGATCGCTCGGGAACCCCACCACGGGGTAATGCTTAATACTGGCCCGCTTCCTTTCGGGAAGCGGGGCGCATCATATCAAATGACACGTCGCTGTAAAGCATTCCTTTGCCTGAAATGAACTGTTTGCGTACTTTTCATCCGTAACGGATTAAAGCTAATCAATTCATATTACTGACGATTAAAGAATAATCGTCCGATTGCCGTAAACAAAGACCCGCTGCGCCAGAACCTGATACAGCGCGCGGCTTAATACGTTTTTCTCAACGTCGCGCCCGGCACGCATCATATCTTCTGCGGTGTAGGTGTGATCGACGTGAATCACGTCCTGCATAATGATTGGGCCTTCATCTAGATTATCATTCACATAGTGCGCGGTAGCGCCGATGATTTTCACGCCGCGCTCATAGGCCTGATGATAAGGACGCGCGCCGATAAACGCCGGCAGGAATGAGTGGTGGATATTGATAATTTTGTTCGGGAAGCGCGCCACAAAACCTGGCGTCAAAACACGCATATACTTGGCCAGCACTACATAGTCCGGTTGATGGGTATCAATGGCGTCCGCCATCTTCGTGTCATGCTCTTCACGCGTTAATCCCTCATGGCTGACCAGTTCGAAAGGGATCTCAAAACGTTCAACCAGCGAGCGTAACGTTTCATGGTTGCCAATGACCGCGGCGATTTCAACATCCAGCCCGCCATAGTTGGCTTTCATCAGCAGGTCGCCCAGACAATGCGCCTCTTTGGTAACCAGAATCACTACCCGACGGCGTCCGGCGGGATTGAGTTCACGAACAGAGCCTTCCGGTAAGGCGCTGTCCAGATCGGCCAGAAGAGTGGAATCATTGAAGATGCCTTCCAGCTCGGTCCGCATAAAAAAGCGTCCGGTGCGATGGTCCACAAATTCATTGTTTTGCACAATATTAAGCTCGTGCTTATAGCAAATGTTGGTAATCCGCGCGATAAGGCCTTTTTGATCGGGACAAATAGTACGCAGAACTTTACGTTGTAGTGATTGCATTGCCGGAAAAATCCTGTTGAGAGTGTTTGCTGTATCAATACTGTCAGGCGTCACTGGCCGCAGCACTTTTTAAATTTTTTGCCTGAACCGCACGGGCAGGGATCATTTCGACCCAACTGCGGGCGGGTACCGTCAATATAATACCACTGACCGTTTTCTTTGATAAAACGAGAACGTTCGATAATCGCCCCGTTTTTCCCTTGTTCGGAAAAACGCGCGATAAAACTAACATACCCTGTATTTTCTGCTTCTGACTAGGTATGTTCAAAAATAGTCAGGCCGAGCCACCTGGTATTGGCAAATCCGGCGATGATATCATCACGAAACGCGGCCGCATTGCAAGTTGGATGCCAGCTCTTAATTAAGTAATCTGCGTCTTTCATCACAAAAGCGCAGTAACGAGAGCGCATGAGATGTGACGGATCGGGTGCTACTCGTTCTCCGGACACAATACGACCACAACATAGGCTATACTCGTCAGCGCTACCACAGGGACAAGGCTGAGACACAATAATCTCCCTGAATATAAAACGGCGTTGAACGCCAGGGTGGCATTATGTTAACTGAGCAGTGGCGATGTTGCTACGTCTTGAAGCCAGGGGAAGTCGTTAAGTACGATGAGAAAAATGAAAATAGGGCTGGCGCTGGGATCTGGCGCAGCGAGAGGATGGTCTCATATTGGGGTCATCAAAGCCCTCAAGCAAACAGGCATTGATATTGATATCGTTGCAGGATGCTCAATAGGTTCACTGGTCGGCGCCGCGTATGCCTGTAATAAATTATCGGCGCTTGAACAGTGGGTATGTTCATTCCGCTACTGGGATGTTTTACGCCTGATGGATGTATCCTGGGGCAGAGGAGGGTTGCTTCGCGGCAAACGCGTATTTAATCACTATCGGGATATTATGCCCGTCACGGATTTTGACCACTGTTCAAGACGTTTTGGCGCGGTCGCGACGAATCTTAGCACGGGACGAGAGCTATGGTTTACTGAAGGCGATCTACACCTTGCCGTACGCGCGTCGTGCAGTATGCCAGGGCTGATGTCTCCGGTTGAACATAACGGTTACTGGCTGGTAGATGGCGCAGTCGTTAATCCGGTACCTGTTTCGTTAACCAGGGCGCTGGGGGCTGATATCGTTATTGCGGTAGACCTGCAACATGATGCCCACCTCATGCAGCAAGATTTGCTCTCTGTAAATGTCGGGAATATCAATGAAGAGAGCGATGATGCGCTGCCCTGGCATAAGCGTTTAAAAGAACGTTTCAGTAGCCTGACTTCACGCCGTGGCGTGAGTTCGTCTGGGGCAATGGAAATCATGACAACCTCCATCCAGGTGTTGGAAAATCGTCTTAAACGTAACCGTATGGCTGGCGATCCGCCTGATATTCTCATTCAACCATTCTGTCCGCAAATCTCTACGCTGGATTTTCATCGCGCCCATGCCGCTATTGCGGCGGGTCAGTTAGCCGTAGAGAAAAAGATGGACGAACTTATACCCTTGGTGCGTACCGACGTTTAATGTACCTTTTACGATCACTTAAGCAAATTCTGACAGGCGCAAGCGGCAATACCATGCCACTATTGATTAAAGCCAGTCAGGGGAGAGAACATGACGCAGCCATTGGTCGGAAAACAGATTCTTATTGTTGAAGACGAGCCTGTATTTCGCTCGCTTCTGGATTCGTGGTTTTCCTCTTTGGGAGCGACAACGGCATTGGCAGGCGACGGGGTGGATGCCCTGGAGTTGATGGGGCGTTTTACCCCTGATCTCATGATATGTGATATCGCTATGCCGAGAATGAACGGTCTCAAACTGGTAGAAAACTTACGTAATCGCGGAGACCAGACGCCTATTCTGGTTATTTCCGCAACAGAAAATATGGCGGATATCGCCAAAGCGTTACGCCTTGGGGTTGAAGATGTCTTGCTGAAGCCGGTAAAAGATCTCAACCGCTTGCGGGAAACCGTATTCGCTTGCTTATACCCTAATATGTTTAACTCGCGGGTTGAAGAAGAAGAACGCCTGTTTCGTGACTGGGATGCAATGGTGAGTAATCCGACCGCCGCAGCGCAATTGTTGCAGGAATTGCAGCCCCCGGTACAGCAGGTGATTTCTCATTGCCGCATTAATTACCGGCAGCTCGTCTCCGCCGATCAGCCTGGACTGGTGCTGGATATTGCGCCGCTATCTGATAACGAACTGGCATTTTATTGCCTGGATGTCACCCGGGCGGGCGATAACGGCGTGTTAGCCGCATTGTTGCTGCGGGCGCTATTTAACGGCTTATTGCAGGATCAGCTCGGCCAACAAAAGCACCGTTTACCGGAGTTAGGCGCGCTATTAAAACAGGTAAATCATCTGCTCAGACAAGCCAATTTACCTGGGCAATTCCCGCTATTTGTCGGCTACTATCACAGTGAGCTCAAAAATTTGATTCTCGTCTCCGCCGGATTGAACGCCACCTTAAATACGGGCGCTCATCAGGTTCAAATTAGCAGCGGCGTGCCGCTAGGAACATTGGGTAACGCCTACCTTAACCAATTAAGCCAGCGTTGCGACTCGTGGCAGTGTCAAATATGGGGCGCAGGAGGGCGTCTGCGATTGATGTTGTCTGCGGAATGACCAAACGGAAGAGTGAGCGGAAATTGCTTTACCGGCCTTTCCCGACGAGTGTTACTATCTGCGGCAGATTTATAAGTATTTGTCTTAATTATACCAATATAAGTCCTTTTTGGACCTGAGGCTTGTTCTGGTACTGATATACTGGAACACGATACAGATTAATGAACACGTTCAATACATGAACAGTCCAGGAGAATTTTAAATGGCTGCCCTTAATTCGAAAGTCAAAAAAGCCGTTATCCCGGTCGCGGGATTGGGAACCAGGATGCTGCCAGCGACCAAAGCTATCCCGAAAGAGATGCTGCCGCTGGTTGATAAGCCATTAATTCAGTACGTCGTGAACGAATGTATCGCTGCTGGCATTACTGAAATCGTGCTTGTTACGCACTCGTCTAAAAACTCTATTGAAAACCACTTTGATACCAGTTTTGAGCTGGAAGCGATGCTGGAAAAACGCGTTAAGCGTCAGCTTCTGGAGGAGGTTCAGTCTATTTGCCCTCCGCATGTCACTATTATGCAGGTACGTCAAGGGCTGGCAAAAGGCCTGGGCCATGCCGTATTGTGCGCGCATCCCGTTGTCGGAAACGAACCTGTCGCTGTTATTCTGCCAGACGTTATTCTTGACGAATATGAGTCCGACCTGTCTCAGGATAACCTGGCTGAAATGATCCGCCGTTTCGACGAAACCGGCAATAGCCAGATTATGGTTGAGCCAGTAGAAGATGTGACTGCATACGGCGTGGTCGATTGCAAAGGCGTTGAGCTGGCGCCGGGCGAAAGTGTGCCGATGGTTGGCGTGGTTGAAAAACCAAAAGCGGATGTCGCGCCGTCTAACCTTGCGATTGTCGGGCGTTATGTGTTGAGCGCGGATATCTGGGCGTTGCTGGCGAAAACCCCTCCGGGCGCCGGGGATGAAATTCAGTTGACCGATGCTATCGATATGCTGATCGAAAAAGAAACGGTTGAAGCCTACCACATGAAGGGTAAAAGCCATGACTGTGGTAATAAGTTAGGATATATGCAGGCATTCGTTGAATATGGCATCCGTCATAATTCGCTGGGTGCTGAATTTAAAGCCTGGCTTGAAGAAGAAATGGGTATTAAGAAGTAACGATACGTTATAAATTTTTTAACAGAAGCGCTGGTAAATCCGGCGCTTTTTTTATGCCTGGGGTCGTCAGCGGAGAACTCAGGCAAAAAAAATCCCGCCAGCGGCGGGATTTTAAGCATCCAGGAAGTAAATTATTCCTTGATCAGGAAATCTTCCAGTTGCTTACCTTGTTCTTCCATTGCTTTTTTGATTACAGCCGGTGTACGACCCTGGCCAGTCCAGGTTTTAGTTTCACCGTTTTCGTCAACATAGCTATATTTAGCCGGACGAGCTGCGCGTTTAGCTTTGGTACCGGATTTAGCGGCAGCCATGCTATTCAGCAGTTCATTCGGGTCAATGCCGTCGGCAATTAACATTTCACGATACTGTTGCAGTTTACGAGTGCGTTCTTCCACTTCAGCAGCAGCAGCGCTTTCTTCTTCACGACGCTCATTAACGACAACTTCTAATTTTTCCAGCATTTCTTCAAGCGTTTCCAGAGTACATTCTCTTGCCTGCGCACGAAGAGTACGGATGTTGTTCAGAATTTTAAGTGCTTCGCTCATTGTAGTAATCTCAAACTTATATTGGGGTGGTTTGTTGAGCTAATAATAGAGCGATAAATTCAGTTGTGCAATAGCCAGGAATGTAAGGAATTCAAAATTACGCTTTATTAAGCACACGTTTTAATTATCTCAACTTAAATTTTCCTTGAGGCGCCGCACAAAAAAGAGCTTATTGCCAGGGGGGATACTCACCGTCTGTCACTAAAAATTTAGGATTCAGGTCACATTTTATCATGATGAAATACGATCTCATTGCAGAGATATCAATCTCTTGTATTAGCTTTCCTTACAAGAAAACCCTATTACTTTGCATTGGGTATGAGTAACGGTAACAATAAGTACAAGGTTTTCATATTGGCGGGTGATGATAAGCATTGTTGATGAATTTTAACGGCATAATTTGTGAAGGAATGTGTATATACCCTTCATACTTCAAGTTGCTTATGTGTTGGCTACGCTCGCGCACCCCAGCCACATAGTTATCTATGCTCCTGGGGACTCACTCCCTTGCCGCCTTTAAGCAACTCGAATTATTTTGGGTATAGTGAGCGATGTTTGTACAATTCTTAATACTCACCGGAGCGCGAGCCGCGCCGTCGCATCGGTAAATTATGGTACAATCCCGCCAATCTTTATTTCACTCAGGTGAGGTCCTGCGACCAATGGCACAGCTATATTTCTACTATTCGGCAATGAATGCGGGTAAGTCGACTGCACTGCTGCAATCTTCATACAATTATCAGGAACGCGGGATGCGTACCGTCGTATATACGGCGGAAATCGACGATCGTTTCGGCGCAGGCAAAGTCAGCTCTCGTATCGGTTTGTCGTCGCCGGCAAAATTGTTTAACCAAAATACATCCTTGTTTGAAGAGATTCGTGCCGAGAGCGCGCGGCAGACAATACATTGCGTGTTAGTCGACGAAAGCCAGTTTTTGACTCGCCAGCAGGTTTATCAATTATCCGAGGTTGTCGACAAATTAGATATTCCAGTACTCTGCTATGGGCTACGAACAGACTTTCGTGGGGAGCTCTTTGTCGGCAGCCAATACTTGCTGGCATGGTCAGATAAGCTGGTGGAATTAAAAACTATCTGTTTCTGCGGTCGTAAAGCCAGTATGGTTTTGCGCCTTGATCAGGACGGCAGGCCTTATAACGAAGGCGAACAGGTGGTTATTGGCGGGAATGAACGCTACGTTTCAGTTTGCCGTAAGCATTATAAGGACGCGCTGGAGGAGGGCTCACTGACGGCGATTCAGGAGCGCCATCGGCACATATGATACCTGAGGTAAAGATCGGCTTATAAAACGCCCTGTAGCGCTTTGGAGGTCATTATTCAGGCCTCCTGACGAAGGGCGTGCCGTGAGCGCGTAGGCCAGATGGTAAGCATAGCGCCTTCAGGCATCAGATAAACAGGTAAAACAAAAAAACGGCCTCAATTGAGGCCGTTATTGTCATGCTAAAACAGATAACGAATTAAGCGGATTTTTTCGCTTTTTTCTCTGCTTTCGGTGCGGCAACGACGTCTTTCTTCGCTGCAACTTCACCTTCGGTGAAATCACGACCGTAGTAGGTATCCAGCAGAATCTGTTTCAGTTCGGAGATCAGCGGATAACGCGGGTTAGCGCCGGTGCACTGGTCATCGAAGGCATCTTCAGACAGTTTGTCAACGTGTGCCAGGAAGTCAGCTTCCTGCACGCCTGCTTCACGTATAGACTTAGGAATGCCCAGCTCAGCTTTAATGCTTTCCAGCCATGCCAGCAGTTTTTCAATCTTAGCGGCGGTACGGTCGCCCGGCGCGCTCAGGCCCAGGTGGTCAGCAATTTCAGCGTAACGACGGCGTGCCTGCGGACGATCGTACTGGCTGAAAGCGGTCTGCTTGGTCGGGTTGTCATTCGCGTTGTAGCGGATAACGTTACAAATCAGCAGGGCGTTCGCCAGACCGTGCGGAATGTGGAACTGAGAGCCCAGTTTGTGCGCCATGGAGTGACATACACCGAGGAAGGCGTTGGCAAACGCGATACCGGCGATAGTCGCTGCACTGTGAACACGTTCACGCGCAACCGGGTTTTTAGACCCTTCGTGGTAAGACGCCGGCAGGTTTTCTTTCAGCAGTTTCAGAGCCTGCAGAGCCTGACCGTCAGAGAACTCAGAAGCCAGTACGGAAACGTAAGCTTCCAGGGCGTGAGTTACCGCATCCAGACCACCGAACGCACACAGGGACTTCGGCATATCCATCACCAGGTTGGCATCGACAATCGCCATATCCGGGGTCAGGGCATAGTCAGCCAGCGGATATTTCTGACCGGTTGCATTGTCGGTCACAACCGCAAACGGTGTGACTTCAGAACCGGTACCGGAAGTGGTGGTGACGGCGATCATTTTCGCTTTCACGCCCATTTTCGGGAACTTGTAGATACGTTTACGGATGTCCATAAAGCGCAGCGCCAGTTCTTCGAAGTGAGTTTCCGGATGTTCGTACATGACCCACATGATTTTCGCGGCGTCCATCGGGGAACCGCCGCCCAGCGCGATGATCACGTCCGGTTTGAAGGAGTTAGCCAGCTCAGCGCCTTTGCGAACAACGGAAAGCGTCGGGTCTGCTTCAACTTCGAAGAAGACTTCGGTTTCAACGCCAGCCGCTTTCAGCACAGAGGTGATCTGGTCTGCATAGCCGTTGTTGAACAGGAAGCGGTCAGTCACGATGAGCGCACGTTTGTGGCCATCAGTAATCACTTCATCCAGCGCGATGGGCAGAGAGCCACGGCGGAAGTAGATAGATTTCGGAAGTTTGTGCCACAACATGTTTTCAGCTCGCTTAGCAACGGTTTTCTTGTTGATCAGGTGTTTCGGACCAACGTTTTCAGAGATGGAGTTACCACCCCAGGAACCACAACCCAACGTCAGGGAAGGTGCGAGTTTGAAGTTGTACAGGTCACCGATACCACCCTGAGAGGCCGGGGTGTTGATCAGGATACGCGCGGTTTTCATCATCTGACCGAAGTAAGCAACGCGTTCTGGCTGGTTATCCTGGTCAGTGTACAGGCAGGAGGTGTGACCGATACCGCCCATAGCGACCAGTTTTTCTGCTTTTTCTACCGCTTCTTCGAAATCTTTCGCACGGTACATCGCTAGAGTCGGAGACAGTTTTTCGTGTGCGAACGGTTCGCTTTCGTCAACGACCGTAACTTCACCGATCAGAATCTTGGTGGTTTCTGGTACGGAGAAGCCTGCCAGTTCAGCGATTTTGTAGGCTGGCTGACCGACGATAGCGGCGTTCAGAGCGCCATTTTTCAGAATAACGTTTTGAACCGCTTTCAGCTCCTGGCCCTGCAGCATGTAGCCGCCGTGGCTGGCGAAACGTTCGCGAACGGCATCATAGACGGAATCAACAACGACAACAGACTGTTCAGAAGCACAGATTACGCCGTTATCGAAGGTTTTAGACATCAGAACAGACGCCACAGCGCGTTTGATATCAGCGGTTTCATCAATGACAACCGGGGTGTTACCTGCGCCTACGCCGATTGCCGGTTTACCGGAGCTGTATGCAGCTTTAACCATGCCTGGACCGCCAGTGGCGAGGATCAGGTTAATATCCGGGTGGTGCATCAGCGCATTAGACAGTTCTACGGAAGGTTGATCGATCCAGCCAATCAGATCTTTCGGTGCGCCGGCAGCGATAGCCGCTTGCAGAACGATGTCTGCCGCTTTGTTAGTTGCTTCTTTAGCGCGCGGATGCGGAGAAAAGATGATGGCGTTACGGGTCTTCAGGCTAATCAGCGATTTGAAGATCGCAGTAGAGGTCGGGTTAGTGGTTGGAACGATACCGCAAATAATGCCGATAGGTTCAGCAATGGTGATGGTCCCGAAGGTGTCGTCTTCTGACAGCACGCCGCAGGTTTTTTCATCTTTATAGGCATTGTAAATATATTCAGAAGCGAAGTGGTTTTTAATCACTTTGTCTTCCACGATACCCATACCTGATTCGGCGACGGCCATTTTGGCCAGCGGAATGCGGGCATCAGCGGCTGCCAGAGCGGCGGCGCGGAAGATTTTGTCGACCTGTTCTTGAGTGAAACTGGCATATTCACGCTGGGCTTTTTTTACACGCTCTACGAGTGCGTTAAGTTCAGCGACATTAGTAACAGCCATAATGCTCTCCTGATAATGTTAAACTTTTTTAGTAAATCATCTGCGCGATACGTGAGTATAGACAGATCGACGATACTTTGTATAAATACCTGAAATTCAGGTGGTTACTTAACGTCCGTTTCGCTCTGATTTACTAAAAGAGCTTCTGCGTTAGTATCATTTAACTCTAACGCGTTACGTCCAGGTGGCGTAAGCAAGATTACTCACTTCTGAGTAGCGATTGTGTGATCTAAATCAAGATTACGCAAAGCTGACACCTTTCAGCAGGCCATTTTAGCCTTTTATGTAAATTGTTAAGAAATCGTTGTCATGAAGAGTAAGTGGATTAGCATAACGAGTACATATAAATAACAGCGATGAATGGATGAAATTAGGTGTAGATAAGAGGTGAACTATGCGAATAAAAGGCGTATCTTCTGCGCGTTTTGATCATTAACGAACATTGACTTCATCCGGCTAACGCTTCGGAGCTAACCGTGATTCAACCGCTTTTTGATTTTCCTGTTTACTTTAAGTTCTTTATCGGGCTCTTTGCGCTGGTTAACCCGGTGGGGATTATTCCCGTTTTCATCAGCATGACCAGCTACCAGACGGCCACGGCGCGTAATAAAACTAACCTCACCGCGAATCTGTCGGTCGCGATTATCTTGTGGAGTTCCTTATTCCTCGGCGATGGCATCCTGCAGCTGTTTGGTATTTCTATTGATTCGTTCAGAATTGCGGGCGGTATCCTGGTTGTCACCATTGCAATGTCGATGATCAGCGGGAAGCTGGGGGAAGATAAACAAAACAAGCAAGAAAAGTCAGAGACGGCCATACGCGAGAGCATTGGCGTTGTGCCGTTAGCGCTACCGTTAATGGCGGGGCCAGGGGCGATTAGCTCCACTATCGTCTGGGGGACGCGTTATCACAGCATCGCGCATTTGCTTGGTTTTTCAGTTGCCATTGCGCTTTTTGCGCTTTGCTGCTGGGGCGTGTTCCGTATGGCGCCGTGGCTGGTTCGTTTGCTGGGGCAAACCGGTATCAACGTTATTACCCGAATCATGGGGTTGTTGTTAATGGCGCTCGGCATCGAATTTATTGTCACAGGAATAAAAGGCATTTTCCCCGGCTTGCTCAACTAAACTCCCACCTGTTGATTTACAGGCGGCGCCCTAAGGGGGCCGCCTTGTGACATTCCCAGTGACATTCCCACGTAACACTTCTTACTTTGATAAGCATTCAGCGTTTAAATGATAAAAAATACTAATATAATCTAACGCTATTTATTTTTATTAATCAATCTATTATGAACATTACTGAGACCGTGAGAAGCGGTAGGTCTGTTATTTTATTCACACCATACTCTGGGGCTTGATGAAGGATTATTGAAATGTTATTAGTTGTTTCAGCTCCATCGTAGATGAATGTGCTAAATAATGAGCATTTGTTAAATTTGTGTGTGTTTTCTGGCGCAGGCATAACCTACGATGCGACAGAGAGATATTTTTCTTTCAACTTATTGATTATAAAGAATAAATCAAAGATTTTTAACATTCTTTAACCGTTTTTCTGGGCAGGCAATTTTCCATAAAAGAGAATTGGTTAACAAAATTGTAAAATGAATTGGCGGTTCAGAAACGCATTTGATACTTTTCGGCCAAACATTTTGCAGAAGATTTCACATTGTTGATAACTATTTTCATTTACATGGTTGTCAGAAATAACGTGCGACGTGGGCAGGTACGTCGTATACCGAATCGACGAAAGCGATCGAACGAATCGTCAGAATAAATAAAGTCGGTGATAGCAAAAGCAGTGACAGACCTGGCAGTACACCACCAGTGCTGTACAGGAGCCCTGACGGGATTAAACAGGCTGGTAAAAACCAGTAATTATAATGAGTGGAGTACAAACACAATGTCTAACATCACGAAAAAAAGTTTAATTGCAGTGGGAATACTCACTGCGTTCATCGCCGCCAGCGCCGCGACTGCGGCAGACGTGCCCGCCGGTGTTCAGTTAGCCGACAAGCAAACGTTGGTACGTAATAATGGATCAGAAGTGCAGTCTCTCGACCCGCATAAAATTGAAGGCGTGCCGGAATCGAACGTCAGCCGTGATCTCTTTGAAGGCTTATTAATTAGTGATGTCGAGGGGCATCCTTCACCGGGCGTCGCGGAAAAATGGGAAAATAAAGATTTTAAAGTCTGGACATTCCATCTACGTGAAAATGCGAAATGGTCAGATGGTACGCCCGTCACCGCCCATGATTTCGTTTATAGCTGGCAACGCCTGGCCGATCCTAATACGGCATCGCCGTACGCCAGCTATCTGCAATACGGTCATATCGTTAATATCGATGACATTATCGCCGGTAAAAAACCCGCCACCGATCTGGGGGTAAAAGCGCTTGATGATCACACCTTTAAAGTGACCTTAAGTGAGCCGGTGCCTTATTTCTACAAATTGTTGGTCCACCCTTCAGTGTCTCCTGTACCGAAATCAGCGGTCGAAAAATTTGGCGATAAATGGACGCAACCAGCCAATATTGTCACTAACGGCGCTTATAAGTTAAAAAATTGGGTGGTGAACGAACGTATCGTGCTGGAGCGTAACCCGCAATACTGGGATAACGACAAAACCGTCATCAATCAGGTAACTTATTTGCCTATCTCTTCGGAGGTGACGGATGTTAACCGCTACCGCAGCGGCGAGATCGATATGACTTATAACAATATGCCGATCGAATTATTCCAGAAACTGAAGAAAGAGATCCCGAATGAAGTCCGCGTAGACCCTTATTTGTGTACCTATTATTACGAAATTAATAATCAAAAAGCGCCGTTTAACGATGTCCGCGTGCGTACCGCGCTGAAACTGGCGTTAGATCGCGACATTATTGTTAATAAGGTTAAAAATCAGGGCGATTTACCCGCTTATAGCTACACGCCGCCGTATACCGATGGCGCAAAACTGGTAGAGCCTGAGTGGTTCAAATGGTCCCAGCAAAAGCGTAATGAAGAAGCGAAGAAATTGTTGGCTGAAGCCGGCTTTACGGCGGATAAGCCCTTAACATTCGACCTGCTGTATAACACCTCCGATCTGCATAAAAAACTGGCTATTGCCGTGGCGTCTATCTGGAAGAAAAATCTGGGCGTCAATGTGAATCTGGAGAATCAGGAATGGAAAACCTTCCTGGATACCCGTCATCAGGGCACCTTTGATGTCGCCAGAGCCGGGTGGTGCGCAGATTATAATGAACCGACCTCGTTCCTGAATACCATGTTGTCCGACAGTTCAAATAACACCGCGCATTATAAGAGCCCGGCGTTTGATAAGCTGATTGCCGACACGCTGAAAGTGGCGGACGATACGCAGCGCAGCGAACTCTACGCTAAAGCGGAGCAGCAGTTAGATAAAGACTCGGCTATTGTGCCGGTGTATTACTACGTTAACGCGCGCCTGGTGAAACCCTGGGTGGGCGGGTATACCGGTAAAGACCCGCTGGATAATATTTATGTGAAAAACTTATATATTATCAAACATTAATGGCAAGACATGGGACAACTGCGGTTGTCCCATGGTGTCTTTTTTCATCGCACTATAACTTTCCCTGGCGGATCTTTTGTCACGTCCGGGAAGTAAAGGCACAGGCCAGAAGGTACGGGCAATGTTGAAATTTATTTTACGCCGCTGTCTGGAAGCGATTCCGACGCTGTTTATTCTTATTACCATCTCTTTCTTTATGATGCGCCTCGCGCCGGGGAGTCCTTTTACCGGCGAGCGCGCATTGCCGCCGGAAGTGCTGGCCAATATTGAAGCAAAATATCATCTGAACGATCCCATCATGACGCAGTACTTCAGCTACCTGAAGCAGCTGGCGCATGGCGATTTTGGACCATCGTTTAAATATAAAGATTACACGGTCAACGATCTGGTTGCCGCCAGCTTCCCCGTTTCGGCGAAACTTGGCGCCGCCGCTTTTTTGCTGGCGGTCATTATTGGTGTCAGCGCTGGCGTGATTGCCGCGCTAAAGCAAAATACGCGATGGGATTATACGGTGATGGGATTTGCCATGACCGGCGTCGTTATCCCCAGTTTTGTGGTAGCGCCGCTACTGGTGATGGTCTTTGCAATAACCTTGCAATGGCTGCTTGGCGGCGGCTGGAACGGCGGGGCGTTAAAATTTATGATCCTGCCGATGGTCGCGCTTTCACTGGCCTATATTGCCAGCATCGCTCGTATTACGCGCGGCTCAATGATTGAAGTTCTGCATTCGAACTTTATTCGTACCGCGCGGGCAAAAGGATTACCGATGCGCAGAATCATCTTCCGCCATGCGTTAAAACCTGCGCTGCTGCCGGTTTTATCCTATATGGGGCCAGCCTTTGTCGGCATTATTACCGGCTCAATGGTGATTGAAACGATTTATGGCTTACCGGGCATTGGGCAGCTTTTCGTTAATGGCGCGCTCAACCGCGATTACTCGCTGGTGTTAAGTTTGACCATTTTAGTCGGGGCGCTGACCATATTGTTTAACGCCATTGTCGATGTGCTCTATGCCGTTATCGACCCGAAAATTCGCTATTGATACTGGAGCTCGCGATGATGTTAAGTAAGAAAAACAGCGAGACGCTGGAAAATTTCAGTGAAAAGCTGGAGGTGGAAGGTCGCAGCCTTTGGCAAGATGCCCGTCGGCGCTTTATGCATAACCGTGCGGCGGTGGCCAGTCTTATTGTCCTGTTTCTGATAGCCCTATTCGTGACAGTAGCGCCTATGCTGTCGCAATTTACCTATTTCGATACCGACTGGGGCATGATGTCCAGCGCGCCGGATATGGCGTCCGGCCACTATTTCGGCACTGACTCTTCCGGGCGCGATCTGTTGGTGCGCGTTGCCATCGGCGGGCGTATCTCATTGATGGTCGGGATTGCCGCCGCGCTGGTGGCGGTCATTGTCGGAACGCTGTATGGCTCGCTGTCCGGGTATCTGGGCGGCAAAATTGATTCTGTGATGATGCGTTTGTTGGAGATCCTCAACTCGTTCCCGTTTATGTTCTTTGTGATTTTGCTGGTGACGTTTTTTGGCAGAACATTCTGTTGATTTTCGTCGCCATCGGCATGGTCTCCTGGCTTGATATGGCGCGTATCGTGCGTGGCCAAACCCTAAGTCTTAAACGTAAAGAGTTCATCGAAGCCGCGCAGGTGGGTGGTGTGTCGACCGCCAGCATTGTGATCCGCCATATTGTGCCTAACGTCCTGGGCGTAGTGGTAGTGTATGCATCGTTGCTGGTGCCCAGCATGATTCTGTTTGAGTCTTTCCTCAGTTTCCTGGGGCTTGGGACGCAGGAACCGTTAAGCAGTTGGGGAGCGTTGTTGAGCGATGGCGCAAATTCAATGGAAGTCTTACCGTGGCTGCTGCTGTTTCCGGCTGGCTTTCTCGTGGTGACGTTATTCTGTTTTAACTTTATTGGCGATGGCCTGCGTGATGCCCTCGACCCAAAAGATCGTTAAGGAGTACAGCCATGAGCTTATCAGAAACCGCAACTCAGGCGCCGCAACCGGCGAATGTACTGCTGGAGGTAAACGATCTTCGTGTTACGTTCGCTACGCCTGATGGCGATGTGACGGCGGTCAACGATCTGAACTTTACGCTTCGCGCTGGAGAAACGTTAGGTATTGTTGGCGAGTCTGGATCGGGGAAATCGCAAACGGCGTTCGCATTAATGGGACTGCTGGCGACGAATGGTCGAATCGGCGGTTCCGCGACCTTTAACGGACGTGAAATTCTTAATCTACCTGAGCGCGAACTGAATACGCTGCGCGCAGAACAGATTTCGATGATTTTTCAGGACCCGATGACCTCGCTAAATCCTTATATGCGCGTTGGGGAGCAGTTAATGGAAGTCCTGATGCTGCATAAAGGAATGAGCAAAGCGGAAGCTTTTGAAGAGTCCGTCAGAATGCTGGATGCCGTAAAAATACCGGAAGCGCGCAAACGGATGAAAATGTA
The DNA here is from genome assembly GCF_039650795.1 of Salmonella sp. K21076. Lineage (NCBI taxonomy): Bacteria > Pseudomonadati > Pseudomonadota > Gammaproteobacteria > Enterobacterales > Enterobacteriaceae > Salmonella > Salmonella sp. K21076. The sequence goes on along the minus strand of NZ_JBCLYA010000013.1, from coordinate 65,165 downwards.
CCCGCACGAATTTTCCGGCGGAATGCGTCAACGTGTGATGATTGCGATGGCGCTGTTGTGCAGGCCGAAACTGCTTATTGCCGATGAGCCTACCACCGCGCTTGATGTTACCGTGCAGGCGCAGATTATGACCTTGCTTAATGAGCTAAAGCGCGAATTTAATACCGCCATTATCATGATTACCCACGATCTGGGCGTGGTCGCGGGTATTTGCGATAAGGTCCTGGTAATGTATGCCGGGCGTACCATGGAATACGGTAAGGCGCGCGATGTCTTTTATCAGCCCGTTCATCCGTATTCGATAGGCTTGCTTAATGCGGTGCCGCGTCTGGATAGCGAGGGGGCGGAAATGCTGACGATTCCGGGCAATCCTCCCAATTTATTGCGTTTGCCTAAAGGTTGTCCGTTCCAGCCGCGTTGTCCTCATGCGATGGAGATCTGCAATAATGCGCCGCCACTTGAAGCGTTCAGTCCTGGTCGCTTGCGCGCCTGTTTTAAACCGGTGGAGGAACTGCTATGAATGCTGTGATTGAACAACGTAAAGTTCTCCTCGAAATCGCCGATCTAAAAGTACATTTTGATATCAAAGAAGGGAAGCAGTGGTTCTGGCAACCGCCGAAAACCCTGAAAGCGGTGGACGGCGTTACGCTACGCCTGTATGAAGGCGAAACGCTTGGCGTGGTGGGGGAATCCGGCTGCGGCAAGTCGACGTTTGCGCGCGCCATTATTGGTCTGGTGAAGGCGACAGACGGTAAAGTCGCCTGGCTGGGAAAAGATCTGTTGGGCATGAAAGCGGATGAGTGGCGCGAGGTGCGCAGCGACATCCAGATGATTTTCCAGGACCCGCTGGCGTCACTCAACCCGCGAATGACGATTGGCGAAATTATCGCTGAACCGCTGCGCACTTATCATCCTAAGCTTTCGCGCCAGGACGTGCGTGACCGCGTGAAAGCCATGATGCTGAAAGTGGGGCTGCTGCCGAATCTCATCAACCGTTATCCCCATGAGTTTTCCGGGGGGCAGTGCCAGCGCATCGGTATCGCCCGGGCGTTGATCCTGGAGCCTAAGCTCATTATTTGCAATGAGCCGGTGTCGGCGCTGGACGTTTCTATTCAGGCGCAGGTGGTGAATTTGCTCCAGCAGTTACAGCGAGAGATGGGGCTGTCGTTGATTTTTATTGCGCACGATCTGGCGGTCGTAAAGCACATATCCGATCGTGTCCTGGTGATGTATCTCGGTCATGCGGTAGAATTGGGCACCTATGATGAGGTGTACCATAATCCACTGCATCCTTATACCAAAGCGCTGATGTCGGCGGTACCGATTCCCGATCCCGATCTGGAGCGAAATAAGAAGATACAATTGCTGGAGGGCGAATTACCTTCGCCCATTAACCCGCCTTCCGGCTGCGTGTTCCGTACACGCTGTCCGCTAGCCGGGCCAGAATGCGCGCAAACGCGACCGGTGTTGGAAGGGAGTTTTCGCCATGCCGTTTCCTGCCTTAAAGTAGACCCGTTATAATCGCAAGGGCTGACAATTCGTCAGCCCTTCTTTTAGGTGAGGTTACCGTGTCACTTTCTTTGTCGTCGGTTCGCCGTCGTCTTTATCATAATCTGTTCGATTTGACTACGCGCTCAAGTCGCCGTTTTGAAGGGTTATGCGCGCTGTTTGCGCTGCTTAGCGTACTGGTCATTTTTGTTGAATCAGGCGTAGGAACGGAATATCACCTGACATTTGATGAATGGCATATTTTTGTCTGGCTGGAGCTGTGCGTTACCCTGATATTTACCGGTGAATACTTGCTCAGACTGTTTAGTTGGCCCGAACCGGCAAAATACGTTTTTAGTTTCTGGGGATTTATTGATCTGGTGACGATTTTGCCGCTGTACGTCATGTGGCTATGGCCGGAAATTAGCCTGAACTATATGTTTGCCTGGCGCGCTATGCGAGCGATTCGCGTGCTGCGTATTCTTAAACTGCTACGTTTTATGCCATCCCTGCGCGTATTCTGGAGCGCCATTATTAGCGCGCGTCATCAGCTTATTCTGTTCTATTCATTTATTGCGATCGTGATGATTATTTTCGGTGCCCTGATGTATCTTATTGAAGGACCGAAATATGGCTTCACGACGCTTAATGCCTCGGTGTATTGGGCGATAGTGACAGTCACAACCGTGGGGTACGGTGATATTACGCCGCATACGCCGCTGGGACGTATTGTCGCGTCGGTGCTTATTTTGATTGGTTATTCGGTGATTGCGATTCCTACAGGACTGATTACCACGCACATGAGCAGCGCGTTTCAAAAACGTCACTGGCAGCAAAAATGTCCGCAGTGCCAGCAAAGCCAGCATGAACATAGCGCGCAATATTGTAACCGATGCGGCAGTAAGCTACCGGATTAAACAGGCTTGCCGGAGGGCGCTATCAGACGCCATCCGGCCTGAACCGCTTATTCGCGCCAGAGAATATGGCACAGCTTGTGGTCCTTTTCCCGGCACAGCAGAACGCGGGCAAAAATGTCGTTAATTTCGCCGTCTTCGGTATCCGCCAGGCCAATCACCACCTCGGCAAAAAAGTCTGGATTCAGGTCAAAATCGACGTGCTCTTGCCAGTCTTCAGCGGGATCAAACAACTCCGCGCCGCCGCGCTCCTCGAATTGCAAATTGAACAGAATGATATCAGCCGGATCAAGATTATCCGCCGCCAGCTCAAGAAAAATATCGTAAGCCTGCTCAAGCGTTTCGTCTTCAGTCAGGCGATTGTTCAGATCCATTTCCATAGTGACTACCTGTTTACTCATGTTGGTCACGTTTTACAGCAATGGACTAAAGAAGTAAAACAATCGCTCGGTAATACGCTGCCATAACGGACGTTTTACCCACAAACGCGCATCTAACAGGCGGGAGCGCGAAATATAATCGTCCTGTACCGCAGCCAGATCGGCGCCGAAACCCGTATCATCAATGACCAGCGTAATCTCGAAATTAAGCCACAGGCTACGCATGTCGAGATTCACGGTACCGACCAGGCTCAGTTCGCCATCGACCAGCACGCTTTTGGTATGCAACAGCCCGCCTTCGAACTGATAGATTTTCACGCCCGCCGCCAGTAACTCGCTGAAAAAGGCGCGACTGGCCCAGCCGACGAGCAGTGAATCATTTTTACGGGGCAGGATAATACTGACATCCACGCCGCGCTGCGCAGCGGTACAAATGGCGTGCAGCAGATCGTCGCTGGGGACGAAATATGGCGTGGTCATAATTAAATATTCGCGCGCAGCATAGGTGGCGGTTAATAGTGCCTGGTGAATGAGATCTTCCGGAAAACCAGGACCGGAAGCAATGGTATGAATGGTATGCCCGCTGGCCTGCTCAAACGGCATAATATTCACGTCCGGCGGGGGAGGCAGAATGCGTTTACCCGTCTCGATTTCCCAATCGCAGGAGTAAACAATCCCCATTGCTGTCGCCACGGGACCCTCCATCCGCGCCATCAAATCGACCCATTGTCCAACGCCGGCATCCTGTTTGAAAAAACGCGGGTCCACCATATTCATACTGCCGGTATAGGCGATGTAATTGTCAATCATCACCATTTTACGGTGCTGGCGAAGATCCATACGGCGTAAAAAGACGCGCATCAGATTCACCTTCAGCGCCTCTACGACTTCAATGCCAGCGTTACGCATCATGGCCGCCCAGGGGCTGCGGAAGAAAGCGACGCTACCCGCGGAATCCAGCATAAGCCGGCAATGGATGCCGCGGCGGGCGGCGGCCATTAGCGATTCAGCGACCTGATCCGCCATGCCGCCTGGCTGCCAGATGTAAAACACCATTTCGATATTATGCCGCGCCAGTTGGATATCGCGAATAAGCGCCTGCATGACATCATCGGAGTCGGTAAGTAATTGCAACTGGTTGCCTTTGACGCCCGCAATCCCCTGACGTCGTTCGCACAGCTTAAACAAGGACGATGCGACGCTACTGTTTTCTTGCGCGAAAATGTGTTTGCAGGCTTTGAGGTCATTCAACCATTTGGCGGTAGACGGCCACATGGCGCGGGCACGCTCGGCGCGACGTTTGCCTAAATGCAATTCGCCCACGGACAAATAGGCGATGATCCCGACCAGCGGAAGGATATAGATGATTAACAACCAGGCCATTGCGGAGGGAACTGCGCGCCGTTTCATTAGAATACGTAATGTGACGCCGGCAATGAGAACCCAGTATCCCAAAATGACCAGCCAACTCACCACGGTGTAGAAGGTTGTCATAACTTTAAAAATCCTTTAGAAAGCGTGTTGTTAAGAGTTTACGCGTCAGGATTCACATGGCAAATAAAAACACGGGAAAAGCGCTGGTCTGCATCCGGCGAGGGGGTATAATGGCGCTTCTGTTACAGTGAGAGTCGTAAACATGAAGCGTAGTAGAACGGAAGTGGGGCGCTGGCGAATGCTACGTCAGGCGAGCCGCCGTAAAGCGCGTTGGCTTGAAGGGCAATCACGCCGTAATATGCGTATCCATACTATCAGGAAATGCATCTTTAATCGTCAGCGTAATTCATTACTCTTTGCGATTCACGGTGTGTGAGCCAGAAAGGGCACCGTATGCGGTGCCCAACAGGCCATCCTTTTCAAAAGATCTTCTTATACGGTTTGACCGAAACCTGCGCATAGACGCCCGCTGCGACGTAGGGATCCGCATCAGCCCAGGATTGCGCTGCTTCTAAAGATTCAAATTCAGCAATCACCGTTGACCCGGTAAATCCGGCTACCCCAGGATCGTTACTGTCCACTGCGGGCATCGGCCCGGCAGTTAATAATCGCCCTTCATCATGCAGAAGTTGCAGGCGCGCCAGATGCGCGGGCCGTACCGAGAGGCGTTTTTCAAGCGAGTTGGCATTATCCTGAGCGTAAATAACATACAGCACGGGTAGAGCTCCTTAATCGGTAAAAGTTGCTGATTACGTTATTGGAAAGGGCATTTAACTGCAATGTAAAGATACCGACTTTGTTAAACATGCACATTTTGTGTGGTGTTTTTGTGCAATATCATCTTTTAAATGCCGCTATCGGCAATGCCTTATTGAATATGATTGCTATTTGCATTTAAAATTCAGCTCTGGTTTTTCAACTGAAACGATTATGACTTCAATGACCCTTGATTTACCTCGTCGCTTTCCCTGGTCGACACTCCTTTCCGTAGGCATTCATGGTGCTGTAGTGGCAGGTTTGCTCTATACCTCGGTACATCAGGTTATTGAATTGCCTGCGCCAGCGCAGCCTATCACGGTGACAATGGTTTCACCCGCTGACCTGGAGCCGCCCCAGGCGGTTCAGCCGCCGCCGGAGCCGGTGGTTGAACCCGAACCGGAGCCAGAGCCGATCCCTGAACCGCCTAAAGAAGCGCCCGTGGTGATTGAGAAACCCAAACCTAAGCCAAAACCCAAGCCAAAACCGAAACCGGAACCGGTGAAAAAGGTTGAAGAGCAGCCGAAGCGCGAAGTCAAACCAGCCGCACCGCGTCCTGCCTCACCGTTTGAAAATAGCGCCCCGATGCGGCCAACAAGCGGCACCGCATCGGCGACCAGCAAGCCGGCGGTGAGCGTGCCCACTGGACCTCGAGCTCTGAGCCGTAACCAGCCGCAGTATCCGGCGCGAGCACAGGCGTTACGTATTGAAGGCCGCGTAAAGGTGAAGTTTGACGTGACCGCTGCTGGGCGAGTGGAAAATGTACAGATTCTATCCGCGCAGCCAGCCAATATGTTTGAGCGTGAAGTTAAGAATGCGATGCGAAAATGGCGCTATGAAGCAGGCAAGCCGGGTTCCGGGCTGGTGGTCAATATTATCTTCCGTCTGAACGGTGCGGCGCAGATTGAGTAATCTCTGGCGCCGCCAGTAGGAATATACCATCACCTGCTGGCGGCGTAAGCGGGTATACTTAACCCTGAACCGGGAGCGGGCGAGGTTTACCGTCCGGATCGACGGCAACATAAATAAACAGCGCCTCGGTGGCCTTGTAGCGCTGTCCAATCGGTTCTGACGCGACTTTTTTCACCCAGACTTCAATATTGATGCTAATAGACGTCGTACCGCGTTTAACGCAGCGCGCGTAGCAGCATACGACATCGCCAACCGCGACGGGGCGCAGAAATGTCATTCCTTCCACGCGTACGGTTACAACCCGACCGTGCGCGATCTCTTTGGCCAGTATCGCGCCGCCAATATCCATTTGCGACATCAGCCAGCCGCCAAAAATATCGCCGTTCGCATTGGTATCGGCAGGCATGGCCAATGTACGTAAAACCAGCTCGCCCTGAGGAGTATTATCCATTGTTGTCATTGTAAAACCGACTATCAGAAAAAATTACAGCCGCGATGCTACTATGAATATTGTGTGGAGAATAGTGGGAATAAAGGTACTGACGGGAAAGCGCAGGGCGTAAAGGCGGAGAAAATATCGCCAGGCGTTCGCAGTCTGGCGATGATAAGTCACGGGAGGGTTATGATTTATCTTCCTGTGGCAGATGCCGGTAGATATAGACGCCGCTCAGCAGGGTAAAAATGAGCGTCAGCGCCGTGAGTCCGAAGACCTTAAAGTTAACCCAGATATTTTGCGGCAACCAGAAGGCGATATAAATGTTAGCCAGACCGCACGCAATAAAAAACAGCGCCCACGCCAGGTTCAGCTTTGACCAGACCTGCTGCGGCAACGCCAGTTCTTTACCTAACATACGTTGGATTAACGGTTTTTTCATCACCCACTGGCTTATTAACAGCGCGCCGGCGAACAGCGCATAAATAACCGTCACCTTCCATTTAATAAATTCATCGTTATGGAAGAAGAGCGTCAGACCGCCGAAGACGGCAACCAGAACAAAGGTAATCAGCGCCATCTTCTCTATTTTCCGATAGCGCACCCAGCTATAAATCAGCACGATTGCCGTTGCGACAATCAGTGCGGAGGTCGCCGCATAGATGTCATAAAGTTTATAAAACGCAAAAAAGACAACCAGCGGTAAAAAATCCAGAAACTGCTTCATTCTTCGATTCCATCATCAACGAGCGTCGAATGCGCCGCGTAACGGCGCATTGCGGATTATTGGCGAATCAACATATACAGGCGGAATAAGTAGATAAGCAATACTGCGGAAATCAGATTGCTCAACGTATTCGCCAGTACAGCGCCTACATTTGGGGTCAGTACAGCGAAGCTGGGCGCGAACAGCAATAGCAATGTTTTAGCCAGTAACCAGCCTATCACCGCAGGCGCGACCAGTTTCATGTTAGCCCAGGCTAAACGCATACTGCTGCGCATTGCGGCAAACACGCCCATTTTCTCTTCAACCAACATCACTGGCGCAAGCGCCAGCACAATGGCCATAATAATCCCCGGAACGACAATCAGCATTATACCGATTTGCACTAACAGGGTAGTCAGAAAAATAAGAATAAACAGTTTAGGCAATGCAGGGGCGCTGGCGCCGATAGCGCGCAGCGCGCTAACCCGATGTCCCGCTGAAACTAACTGAATCATCAGGATGATACCGCCGGCCAGAATAGCGTTGCCGATAAGCCCGGAAAACGTCGAGGCGGCAGAGGCGCGCAACAGGATCTGTTGCTGCTCCGGCGTCATATTTTGTACCAGCTCAAACAGGCCAGCGCTGCCTGCCAGATGTTCTCCTTCACTGAGTTGCGCGATTTGCGCATCGCTGGGTGAAAAGGCATGACCTAAGACCACCGTGATAAATGCGCACAGCAACGAAACCAGCAAGATAGTAATAAATTGATTTCGGAAAAAATTTCCGGCGTCACGGTAAACGGACTTCGCCGTGATAGACATGCACTCTCCTTGAGTTTTGCAGGTGTTAATTTGCGGGCAATTGTACCCTGGATAACTCTACAGTGGCAGCATCAGCAGTTGTATGGAAAAGCATATCTTTGTAAAGCGGCGGTAATCCGTATCGCGCGCGGGCGCGATTACACGCCTCATTCACTTCGCCTCCTTCGCCCGATATCGAAAATTCGCGACAGGTTGAAGGGCGGTTTTCATAAATAGCGCAACTGACGTTTTCACCCGGCGTGCCAATTAGCGCTTTACAGTGCGGCTGTTTTTGGTTGGTACCGGCCATACAACGTAAAAAAGGGGTAACAGGCTCGGTTAATGACGCCGGAACGCGTCCGCTGGCATCGTCGCCTTCAGCCCAATAAAAGGAGACACGAAAATAGGCACAACAGGCACCGCATGTCATGCATGGGTTAAGAACGCTCATGATTCACCTGCAAAAAACTCACGTATCAATAGATTACAACGGAAATTAATCTGTCCCGCAGTGTTCGCGAATCTTACCGCCACGCGCCATTGCGGGACATTGATTACCTTAGCCAGCCTTTATCGCCAGGGCAACAGGAGCAGACAAATATTTGCATAGCGTGAATATGTCAAAATTGATCTGAATTCCTATAACCAGGATTTTCAATACAAGTTCTAAATTAATCTGGATCAATAAATGTTAAATTATAAGAACAAATGTGATCTGTGTTAGATCACTTATTACTTCATTGTGGGTATATTCATCACGCTTTTATAACCATAACGATGGAGCGGGTATGAAAAAATTTACAGTGGCGGCACTGGCGTTAACAACTCTTCTCTCAGGCAGCGCGTTCGCGCACGAAGCCGGAGAATTCTTTATGCGTGCAGGTCCGGCAACCGTCAGACCTACAGAAGGGGCGGGTGGTACGCTGGGGCATTTAAACGGGTTTGATGTGAGTAATAACACGCAACTCGGCCTGACATTCACTTACATGGCGACGGACAATATCGGGGTTGAATTGCTGGCGGCCACGCCGTTCCGCCATAAGGTGGGTACGGGCGCGACGGGTGATATCGCCACGGTCCACCTGTTACCGCCAACGTTAATGGCGCAGTGGTACTTCGGCGATTCCAGCAGCAAAGTGCGTCCTTATGTCGGCGTGGGGGTGAACTACACCACCTTCTTCGATAACGACTTTAACGATAATGGTAAAAAGACCGGGCTGTCCGATCTGAGCTTTAAGGATTCCTGGGGCGCGGCAGGGCAAGTTGGGGTAGATTACCTGATTAACCGCGACTGGTTAATTGGCGCCTCTGTCTGGTACATGGATATTGATACTACAGCCAATTATAAAATGGGCGGCGTGCAGCAGCATGACAGCGTGCGTCTGGACCCATGGGTATTTATGTTCTCGGCAGGCTATCGTTTCTAATCGCGTGATGTTGTGACGAAAAAAGACCCCGCCAGGCGGGGTCAAAAAAGGACATGACACACGGATTTTACTTGTCGGAACTCACTTGTCTTCTTTCGGTTCGCCGCAGCCTAGTTCTGCGCCAGTGAGAGGATCAACGGTGGGGTCCGATTTCGTTCTTTCTGCCATCGCTTTGAGCAGCGCCATCTGCTCGCGCGGCAATTTCACTGTCGCCAGGCCATCGCCGCCATCAACAGCAGGCATCGGTTCTGCGACATAGTTGAAGTTCTCATCGCTATTCCAGCTACCTCGCGGATCGTCGCCTTGCGATATGTTGTAGTACACGTCGGTATACTGTTCTACCGGCGGTAATTTACCCGGCGGGAAGTTGTTACGAATCGAATACAGCGCCTTTTCAAAAGAGAGCTGGTGCGCGACTTCACGGGTCATTAAGAAACTGAGCGTGTCTTTTACGCCAGGATCGTCGGTCAGGTTAATCAGGCGTTCATAAATAATCTTCGCTCGCGCCTCTGCCGCGATGTTTGAGCGTAGATCGGCTGTGACTTCGCCGATAGTATCAATATAAGCCGCGGTCCACGGTACGCCGCCGGAGTTTGTCAACGCAGGGCCGCCGCCATACAGCAGAGAGGTGATATGGCTGTCATTACCATTCTGCGTCAGCGAGCGATAAAGTTCCGCTTCGCTTTCGGTGCCTTCCGCCAGCTCGCCTTTAGCGCCTTTATTAAGCATTCCTACCAGTGAGCCGATAATTTCCAGATGACTCAGCTCCTCGGTGGCGATGTCCATTAACATCTCTCTACGACCGGCATCATCATCGCTTAAACCTTGCGTGAAGTAGCGGCAGGCGGCCGCCAGTTCGCCCTGCGGGCCGCCAAACTGTTCCAGCAGCAGGTTCGCTAATCCAGGATTAGGTTCGCTCACTCGCACAGTATATTGAAGTTGTTTTACGTGTCGAAACATATTGCCTCCTGCTTATTATTTATTTTTTGGCTTCAACGCCATCTGCTTCAGATCGCAGTAAAAATTGTTCCGTTGTCTGCGGAATATGTTTGATAAGCCAGTCAGCCATTTGCATTTCTTCTTTCAGAATGGCTTCAATCGTTGGAATTGAGGCAGTGTCGCCAGCTTTTTTTGCCGCCGCCAGCAGGGAGGTATAACAAGCAATTTCGAACTGCTCGAAAACATAACCGCTAATTGAGCCTTTGACAATTTCATCGGAAGGGAACATGCCACCGATAGATTGCCCCATTGCTGCCATTTTACTCATGGAGTCTTTCAACACCGAACGGGAAATGCCATTACGGTCCAACACTTCCTCGAGCATGGTAATTTGATGTTTGGTTTCACTAATATGTTGTTCAATTCTGGCTTTTATATCAGGATAATTTTCAATACGGCTGGCCATAGATTCAAGCATCGATTCTGCCTGTTTTTCCATGGCATGGGCGTCACGAAGCCAGTCATGATAATGTTCAGTATAATTCATTTTACATTCCTCAATGCGTGATAATCTGCTCCGATAATAAAATCGGAATCATGCAAGCTGATAATTAAAAATATTATTTCGATTTGCGTTCAGCACTTTTATTAACATTGCTGACTGCTAAATCGGTAAGTTTTAAATCAGTTTGTTTTTCCTCGTCGAGGGTTTCTTTGAGCAGTTTTAATGCTTTGCTATAGCCGAGCTGCTCGGCCAGGGTGGCTAGCGTGCCGTAGCTGGCGATTTCGTAATGCTCGACTTTTTGCGCCGCGGCGATAAGCGCTGCATCGCGTACTTCGTTTTTCTCCGTACTTTCGATGACTTCATTGGCTTCTTCAATCAGCCCTTCCATAGCGACGCATTTCATTCTTTTCAGTTTAATGCCAGATTCAGATTCGACGATCTGATCAATACGTTCAATCTGACCCTGGGTTTCTTCAAGATGAGATTGAAAGGCCTGGCTTAATTTTTCATTGGACGTGGCTCTGGCAAGTTTAGGAAGAGCCTTGGTTAATTGTTTTTCTGCACTATAGGTATCTGAAAGTAGATGGATAAAAAGGTCTTCAACGGTTTTGATATTCATAAATCTAATTCTCCTGGGCAAAATACTGCGAGCCAGAAGACTCGCAGATTGCTTGATAAAAGCATGTGTTATATTTACATTACAGTAAATCAGGAATTATCGGATTTACGTCCGCCGTGACTATTCTGACCACCTTTTTTACCGGCTTCAGAAGCTCGTTGCGGATCGTTTTTGAAATTCCCGCCGCTATGCTGACCGCCTTTGCGGCCCGCTTCAGATGCTTTTTCACGATTCTCGGCGAAATTTCCTGAACCACCACGATGTTCGGCCATATTATTTCTCCTGTCTCGTTGCTTGCTGAAAAAATCGGTTTTAACCGTGTCGACACCCTATTAAAATTAGTTGGTTAAACCGATTAGTCAAATTGACGGAAATAGTTGTGATTTACCGCGTAAATAATGCACAAAAAATGGTTTAGAGATAATATATTCTATATTTTCTTTTAGAATAAGCGATTTAACAGAAAATGCTTTGCATTGTTATTAATAACAAGAGTCACTATCTGCGGCCCTGGAAACGTTAATGCATTGTTTGTTGACATTTCTTTACATAAAGGCGGGGGAAATTGACGTGAAAACGCTAAATTTTTCGGCGTGATTAGGAGTTTTCTTAGCAAAAATTGACTTCAGACTTTTTGAAAGCTGGACGGGGAATAACACCAAAAAGATTGATGATGTACGCCTGAATCGTGATTCTGGTTTGGCGCCAACCTCTCATTAAGCCGCCAGCGTTATGCTGACGGCTTAACCCGTTATGCGCGGCTGGCGGCTTTCATCGCTGAGACAAAGGACCTGAGCTCCGCCAACATCTGTTCGGGAGACGCGAGGTTTTTCTCGATAATCTTGACAATGGCTGAGCCGGAGATAGCGCCAGCCGCCCCGGCACGCACGGCCGCAGACACCTGTTCCGGCGAGGAGATACCGAAGCCCTGTAACGCAGGCGCGGCGTGGTACTCTTTAAGCTTCTCAATGAGATGATGCAACGGCAATGCGCCACGGTTTTCCGCGCCGGTGACGCCCGAACGCGAAAGCAGGTAGGTATAACCGCGGCCGTAAGATGCGACCTGGCGCAGAAGATCGTCATCCGCATTTGGCGGGCAGATGAAGATCGGCGCGATATTATGCCGTAACGCCGCCTGGCGGAAGGGGGCCGATTCTTCAACCGGGACATCTGCGACCAGCACGGAATCTACGCCAACCTGTTCACAACGGGCATAGAACGCATCTATGCCGTTATTGAACACCAGATTCGCGTACATTAGCAGGCCAATCGGAATGGTCGGGTGTTTTTCACGAATCAGCGCCAGCATTTCAAAACACTGAGCTGGCGTGACGCCAGCGGCGAAGGCGCGTAAGTTCGCATTCTGGATGGTAGGGCCATCGGCCAGAGGATCGGAGAAGGGAACCCCCAGCTCCAGAGCGTCGGCGCCAGCGTCAATCAGTGTGTCAATAATTTTCAGTGACTGTTCAATGCCAGGGTCGCCCAGGGTCACGAAGGGGACAAAAGCGCCTTCCCGGCGATCGTTGAGTTGGGCAAATAAATTTTCGTAGCGTTCCATCAGATTTCCCCTCGCGCTTTCAGGATATCGTGTACGGTAAAGATGTCTTTATCTCCGCGGCCAGAGAGATTGACCACCAGCAGTTGCTCTTTTTCCGGCTGCTCGCGCATCATTTTCAGAGCGTGCGCCAACGCGTGGGAGGACTCCAGCGCCGGGATAATTCCCTCATGGCGGCACAACGTTTTGAAGGCTTCCAGCGCCTCATCATCGGTAATGGAGACATAATCCGCGCGTCCGATGCTGTTCAGGTACGCATGTTGCGGCCCAACGGACGGGAAATCGAGTCCGGCGGAAATGGAATAGGACTCTTCAATTTGCCCGTCTGCTGTTTGCATCATCGGCGCTTTCATCCCGAAATAGATGCCAACGCGACCATGTTTAAGCGGCGCACCATGCTCGCCGGTTTCAATACCGTGACCGCCAGGTTCAACGCCTATTAGCCCGACGCTGGTATCATTAATAAAATCCGCAAACATCCCGATAGCGTTTGAGCCGCCACCGACGCAAGCGATAACGGCATCTGGCAGACGGCCCTCTTTGTCGAGGATTTGCGCTTTCGTCTCTTCGCCAATCATGCGTTGGAACTCGCGAACGATGGTAGGATAGGGATGCGGTCCTGCCGCCGTGCCGAGCATATAGTGCGCGGTTTCGTAACTACCGGACCAGTCGCGCAGCGCCTCGTTACAGGCATCTTTTAGCGTAGCGGAGCCGCTATGAACCGGGATGACCTCAGCGCCCATCAGACGCATACGGAAGACGTTCGGCGACTGGCGCTCAACGTCTTTGGCACCCATATAGATACGGCATTTCAGACCCAGCAGGGCGCTGGCGAGCGCAGAGGCGACGCCGTGCTGACCGGCGCCGGTTTCAGCGATAATCTCGCTTTTACCCATCCGTTTGGCCAGCAGCGCCTGACCCAGTACCTGATTGGTTTTGTGTGCGCCGCCGTGCAGTAAATCTTCGCGCTTTAAATACAACGTGGTACGCGTACCGGCGGTAATGTTCTGGCATTTCGTCAGCGCGGTGGGGCGTCCCGCGTAGTTTTTTAGCAGATCGGCGAATTGCGCCTGAAATTCAGGATCTTTTTGCGCGCTGACGAAGGCCTCTTCAAGCTGGTTCAGCGCAGGCATCAGGATCTGCGGCACATACATGCCGCCGAATTCACCAAAGTAGGGGTTGAGAAGTGTTGTCATGTTTTTTCCTTAATATGCGCGCAGTGTCTGAAAAACCGAGGCCAGAAGACGAGCATCTTTGATGCCCGGCTGTGACTCCACACCTGAATTAAAATCGAGACCGGCACAGCCGACTTGCGCCGCCTGGACGCAGTTATCGGCCGCCAGCCCGCCCGCCAGTAACACATCATCCAGCGGTTGCCCCTGTAGCAGTGACCAGTCGAAGCGCTGCCCGCTGCCGCCTTGCCCATTGTCGAAAATGTATTTATCGACATGGTGATAATCGCGTGCGGGAAGGGCATTGCTAACGCTCAGCGCCTTCCAGATTTGCACATTGCGCGGCAACGCCTCGCGCAGCGCGTTGACATACGCCTGGTCTTCGCTGCCATGTAGCTGTACGGCAGAAAGCGACAGGACGGCGGCTTTCTGGCAAACATCGGCGATATCAGCGTTCTTGAAAACGCCGACATACTGCAATGGCGCGCCGCTTATCACTTCTCGCGCCTGCTCAACGCTAACCGCGCGCGGAGATGAGGGCACAAAAATCAACCCGCCATATATTGCGCCAGCGTCACAGGCCGCTTTAGCGTCCTGGGCGCGGGTCAGGCCGCAGACTTTATTTTCGCCAAGCAGCACGCGACGGACGGCGGCGTTAAGATCGTCATGCGCCATTAACGCGGAGCCAATTAAAAAACCGTTGGCGAAGTGGCTCAGTTCGCGTACCTGACCATAGGTGTTAATCCCGGACTCGCTGATGACAGTCACGCCGTGGCCCAGTTTTGGCGCCAGCTGGCGGGTGCGATTCAAATCAATCGACAGATCGCGCAGATCGCGATTGTTGATACCTACCACTTTTGCGCCTAACGCTATCGCGCGCTCCCGTTCTTCGTCATTACTGATCTCCGTGAGCACGCCCATTTTCAGACTGTGCGCGACGGCGGAGAGTTGGCGATACTGTTCGTCATCCAGAACCGAGAGCATCAGTAAACAGGCATCGGCCTGATAGTAACGGGCAAGGTAGATCTGATAGGGATCGATAATAAAATCCTTACACAGAATCGGCTGCGGCGCGCTTTGGCTAACGACCGGCAGAAAATCGAAGCTCCCCTGAAAATATTTTTCGTCGGTGAGCACCGAGATCGCCGAGGCGTAATGTTGATAAATACTGGCAATACGCGCCGGATCGAAATCGTCGCGAATCACGCCTTTTGATGGCGATGCTTTCTTACACTCCAGAATAAAGGCGGTACGCGCGCCCTGGAGCGCATCATAAAAATGGCGTGTACTTGGCTGGATCTCATTTTGAAAACTGGCCAGCGGCTGTTGCTGTTTGCGGGCTTCTACTCAAATCGCCTTGTCTGCGACGATTTTCGCTAAAACGGTTTGCATTATTTACCCTCTTGCCGCCAGTGCGGTGACTCTGTCATATGCGGTGCCGTTGCGCAGAACATCAAGCACGGTTTGCGCGTTGGCCTTGAGATCTTCCTGACCATGCAGACGCATCAGCATCGCCACGTTGGCGGCGACGGCGGCCTCATGCGCGGCATCGCCTTTACCTTGTAATAACCGCGTCAGAATGTCACGGTTTTCTTCCGGCGTGCCGCCAGCCAACTGATCCTGATGGTAAGGCGTCAGGCCAAAATCCTCCGCCGTAAGTTGATAGCTTTTAATTTCGCCGTCATGCAGCTCCGCGACAATCGTCGGCGCATGGAGCGAAACCTCATCCATGCCGCCGCTATGTACCACCGCCGCGCGCTGATAGCCCAGTACCCGTAAGGTTTCCGCAATCGGCAGCACCAGTTCCGGGCTATAGACGCCAATCAATGCCAGCGGCGGATGCGCTGGGTTGATCAGCGGGCCGAGTACGTTGAACAGGGTTCGCGTTTTTAACTGTTGGCGAACCGGCATCGCGTGACGGAATCCGGTGTGATATTTCGGCGCGAACAGGAAACAGACGCCCAGTTCATCTAACGCCTGACGTGATTTATCGGCGTTCATATCCAGATTAATACCGAACGCCGCCAACAGATCGGATGACCCCGATTTGCTGGATACGCTGCGGTTGCCGTGTTTCGCCACTTTCAGTCCACAGGCCGCCGCGACAAAGGCGCTGGCGGTAGAGATATTGATACTGTTACTGCCATCGCCGCCGGTACCAACGATATCCGCAAACAGATAGTCCGGGCGCGGGAACGGGGCGGCATTTTCCAGCAACGCAGTGGCGGCGCCGGCAATTTCATTGGGATGCTCGCCGCGAATTTTCATGCTCACCAGCGCGGCGGCGAGCTGTTCAGGCTTAAGTTCGCCGCGGACGACCGCCGAAAACAACTGATGGCTCTCTTGTTGCGTCAGAGTTTGCGCCTGATAGAGTTTCTCCAGAATTGGCTGTAGGGTGTTGGTCGGTTCCAGCTTTTGCTGCGCCCAGGCTAATGTTTGCTCCAGTAGACGCGCGCCCTGTGTCGTCAGGATGGACTCAGGATGAAATTGAAAACCGCAAACGCGATCCGCATCATGACGTACCGCCATCACCATGCCGTTGAAATGGGCGTTAATGGTTAGCCCGGCAGGAACATTACTGCCGACCAGCGAATGATAACGCGCGACCGGTAGCGGATTCGCCAGACCGGCGAACATCGCCTGACCGTCATGTTCAATGCTGGAGGCTTTGCCATGCAGGATTTCTCCCGCCTGACCGACATAACCGCCGTAAGCTTCGACAATCGCCTGATGCCCCAGACAAATGCCGATGATCGGTAACTTGCCGCGTAGTCGGGTCAGCAGCTCCGGCATACAGCCTGCCTCGCTGGGAATGCCCGGACCGGGGGAGAGCATTAGCACCGGATTTTTCATTGTCGCCAGGCGATCGATAAGCGTCTGCGCCGGAATATGGTTACGGTAAATCACCACGTTATGACCGTTGGTCCGTAGCTGATCTGCCAGGTTCCAGGTAAACGAGTCGATGTTATCGAGCAGCAGAATATCAGCCATCAGAAGGTCTCCTGTGCATGATGCGCGGTGGCGATAGCACGCAATACGGCGCGCGCTTTATTACGGGTTTCATCGGCTTCAGACTGCGGAACAGAGTCCAGCACGATTCCGGCGCCCGCCTGTACGGTGGCGATACCGTTCTCCACCAGCGCGGAGCGGATAACAATACAGGTGTCCAGATCGCCGTGGGCGGTGAAGTAACCGACCGCGCCGCCATAGCTGCCGCGGCGCTGTCCTTCCGCATCGGCAATCAACTGCATGGCGCGTACTTTCGGCGCGCCGCTCAGGGTGCCCATGTTCATGCAGGCGCGATAGGCGTGCAGCGCGTCGAGATCGTGACGCAGTTCGCCCACTACCCGGGAAACCAGATGCATCACGTACGAATAGCGGTCAACTTTGGTCAGATCGGCAACGTAGCGACTGCCCGGCGTACAGATGCGCGCCAGGCCATTGCGCGCCAGATCGACCAGCATCAGATGTTCGGAAAGCTCTTTCTGGTCGGTACGCATGTCCAGCTCAATACGGCTGTCGAGATCTCTGTCCAGCGTACCATCGGCGCGGCGACCGCGTGGACGGGTACCCGCGATGGGGTAAATCTCAATCTGACGGCTGGCGGCGTCATATTTCAGCGAGCTTTCCGGCGACGCGCCGAAAAGCGTGAAATCATTATCCTGCATAAAGAACATATACGGGCTGGGGTTGCTCTTTTTCAGCACGTAGTAGGCAGCCAACGGCGACGGGCAGGGCAGTGAAAAGCGGCGCGACGGCACCACCTGAAATATCTCGCCCGCGCGGATGGCTTTTTGCAACTGGCGTACCACCGCGCCGAACGCGTCATCGCTCTGATTGCATTCACAGCGCATGTCCGGCACCGGCGTCACCGGCAACGGCGGCGCAGGCTGGGTTAACTGTTGGCTAAGGTACGCCAGGCGGGCGTTGAGGCGCTGTTTTTCCAGGTCGCTGGCGGTGAACAGACTGGCCTGAATACGGGTGCTTTTTTTCTGATGATCTATCACCATCAGCGTTTCCGCTAAATAAAAGCAGTAGTCCGGGCAGTTATTGCCAGCCTCAAGGTGTGGCAGCGCTTCAAAGCCAGCGACCAGGTCGTAGGCAAACAGACCGCCGAAAAACATAGCCTCCCGCTCTTGCGTCGGTATGTTCACCACTCCCTGTAACAGGCGGAACGCATCAAATACCGACAGAGAGCATAAACGGGCGTCTTCATCTAATAATGGGCTGACGGGCGGAAAGCGTAGAATGCGACCGGCAGGCAGGACTTCGTTCTCCACGCCAGCGGGCAGGGCGGTATCCAGTAGCGGCAATAACGAGGCGCCATTATCAGATAACGCCTGAATAGTGACAGTGTCACCTAAAGCGGTAATGCGCAGCGCGCTATCTACCAGCAGCAGGCTTTTTAAATCGTCTTTACTGTCGATATCCGCGGATTCCAGCAGCAGCGTTGCCGGGCGATCGCCGCAGACCTGGTGAAAAAGCGCCGTTGGGTTTTCCCGGTAGGCGGCATCGCAGGTCAATAGTTCGAGCGTGGGTTTTGGTGTTTGCATGGTTATTCTCATTATTTTGTTCAAAAAAAAGCCCGCTTAACAGGCGGGCCGGGTATCGTTTGGCTGATTACAGCTGTTCATACACCGCCCGCTATCAGGAAGTGCGCCACCAACCGTGTAATGCAAATGTCGCTGCCATTTTAGATACCCTCTTCATGTGAACTTTCGTACTAGTTAACTGGTTCAATGGAATAATGTCAACACCTATTTCAGTATATTTGCCGGAACCGTTATGATGTACATGACATACCTTTATCTCTATGGGAGCCGCCTTGAGCGACACGAATTACGCAGTGATTTACGATCTGCACAGTCATACCACGGCGTCCGATGGACTGTTGACGCCAGAAACATTAGTACACCGTGCGGTAGAGATGCGAGTCGGCACGCTGGCGATTACCGATCATGACACCACAGCTGCGATTCCTGCGGCAAGAGAAGAAATTTCACGTTGCGGGCTGGCCCTGAATCTGATTCCCGGCGTGGAGATTTCAACGGTCTGGGAGAATCATGAGATTCACATTGTGGGTCTGAATATTGATATTGCGCACCCGGCAATGCGCGATTTTCTAGCGCAGCAGACACATCGGCGTCAGGCGCGTGGTCGGCTCATTGCGGAGCGTCTGGAAAAAGCCCATATTCCCGGCGCGTGGGAAGGGGCATTGAGACTGGCCAATGGCGGCGCGGTGACGCGCGGCCACTTCGCCCGCTTTCTGGTGGAGTGCGGCAAAGCCACGACCATGGCGGAGGTTTTTAAAAAATATCTCGCGCGTGGGAAAACCGGTTACGTTCCGCCGCAGTGGTGTACAATAGAACAAGCTATTGATGTCATTCATCATTCTGGCGGTAAGGCGGTGTTGGCCCACCCGGGACGCTACGACCTTAGCGCTAAGTGGCTGAAAAGATTAGTGGCGCATTTTGCCGACCATCACGGCGACGCGATGGAAGTGGCGCAGTGCCAACAATCACCCAATGAACGCACCCAACTGGCGACGCTTGCGCGTCAGCATCATTTATGGGCATCGCTTGGATCTGATTTCCATCAGCCCTGCCCGTGGATTGAGTTGGGGCGTAAACTCTGGCTGCCCGCTGGCGTTGAAGGCGTATGGCAGGCATGGGAACAGCCGCAAATATCACAGTGAGGGAAGTATGAGCCAGTTTTTTTATATCCATCCGGATAACCCACAGCAACGGCTGATTAATCAGGCCGTCGACATTGTGCGTAAAGGCGGTGTTATTGTTTATCCAACCGATTCCGGCTATGCCCTTGGTTGTAAAATTGAAGACAAAGGCGCAATGGAGCGCATTTGCCGCATCCGTCATCTGCCGGACGGCCACAACTTCACGCTGATGTGCCGCGATTTGTCCGAGTTGTCGACCTACTCCTACGTCGACAACGTGGCATTTCGTCTGATGAAAAACAATACGCCGGGTAATTACACCTTTATCCTGAAGGGGACAAAAGAGGTGCCGCGCCGTCTGTTGCAGGAAAAGCGTAAAACTATCGGCCTGCGCGTACCGTCAAACCCGATTGCGCTGGCGTTATTGGATACGCTGGGCGAACCGATGCTCTCGACGTCGTTGATGCTGCCTGGCAGCGATTTTACCGAGTCGGACCCGGAGGAGATTAAAGATCGGCTGGAGAAGCAGGTGGATCTGATCATCCACGGTGGTTACCTCGGTCAACAGCCTACCACGGTAATCGATTTGACCAATGACTCCCCGGTGGTGCTGCGCGAAGGCGTCGGCGACGTTACACCTTTCTTATAAGGGCGTAAGCCTGTATACTACGCGGCCTTAAAATGGCGCGGCAACGCGCCGTTCATTCTCCTGTTCGACGCCTGTGAAGGCGACACCTGAAGGAAGCTCTATGAGCGAAAAGTTACAAAAAGTGCTGGCGCGCGCTGGCCACGGCTCTCGCCGTGAAATCGAATCCATTATTGAAGCGGGACGTGTCAGCGTTGACGGTAAAATCGCCACGCTTGGCGATCGTGTTGAAGTCACTCCCGGTTTGAAAATCCGTATCGACGGTCACCTGATTTCGGTGAAAGAGTCGGCGGAACAAATTTGCCGCGTTCTGGCCTATTACAAACCAGAAGGTGAACTGTGTACCCGCAATGACCCTGAAGGGCGGCCAACCGTTTTTGATCGCTTACCGAAACTGCGCGGCGCGCGGTGGATTGCGGTAGGACGTCTGGATGTCAACACCTGCGGGCTATTGTTGTTTACCACCGACG
Organism: Salmonella sp. K21076; assembly: GCF_039650795.1. Classification (NCBI taxonomy): domain Bacteria; kingdom Pseudomonadati; phylum Pseudomonadota; class Gammaproteobacteria; order Enterobacterales; family Enterobacteriaceae; genus Salmonella; species Salmonella sp. K21076. Next base: position 44,335 of record NZ_JBCLYA010000013.1, on the reverse strand, counting down.
GTGAACTGGCGAACCGCCTGATGCATCCTAGTCGCGAAGTTGAACGTGAATATGCCGTGCGCGTGTTCGGTCAGGTGGATGAATCGAAACTGCGTGATTTAAGCCGTGGCGTACAGTTGGAAGATGGTCCGGCGGCATTTAAGACCATTAAATTCAGCGGCGGCGAAGGCATTAACCAGTGGTATAACGTGACGCTGACGGAAGGGCGCAACCGCGAAGTTCGCCGACTGTGGGAAGCGGTAGGCGTTCAGGTCAGCCGTCTGATCCGCGTTCGTTACGGCGATATCCCGCTGCCGAAAGGCCTGCCGCGCGGCGGCTGGACTGAGCTCGACCTCGCGCAAACGAACTATCTGCGTGGTCTGGTAGAGCTCCCGCCGGAAACCTCGTCGAAGGTTGCCGTCGAAAAAGACCGTCGTCGTATGAAAGCGAACCAGATCCGTCGGGCGGTAAAACGCCACAGCCAGATAGCTGGCGGACGCCGCTCCGGTGGGCGTAATAACAACGGGTAATCTCTACCGTGGTTTATAGGCCGAGAGTCATCAGACAAGAGGGTTTGTGCCGGATGGCGGCGCAAACGCCTTAATCCGGCCTACGGTTAATAATCAATTCCCATCTGGGCTTTTACGCCCGCGTCGAAAGCATGTTTAACCGGACGCAGTTCGCTGACGGTATCCGCAAAATCAAGAATATCCCGGTGACAGCCGCGACCTGTAATAATCACCGTCTGGTGACCAGGGCGCGCGTTTAGCGCGCTTATGACCTCTTCCAGCGGTAAATAGTCATACGCCACCATATAGGTCAGCTCATCCAGCACTACCATATCAAGCAGCGGATCGGCCAGCATTCGTTTCCCATGCTGCCAAACGGCCATACATGCTGCGGTGTCTGCCTCGCGATTTTGCGTCTCCCAGGTAAATCCCGTTGCCATCACCTGAAATTCGACGCCATGCGGTTCCAGCAGATTACGCTCGCCGTTGGGCCAGGTGCCTTTAATAAATTGCACCACGCCTACGTTTTTACCGTGTCCTACGGCGCGGGCGGCAGTTCCGAAAGCCGCCGTGGTTTTGCCCTTACCATTGCCAGTAAACACGATAATAATACCGCGCTCTTCCTGTGCCTGGGCGACACGGGCGTCAACCCGATCTTTTACCTTCTGCTGGCGCTGCTGATAACGTTCATCACTCATTGGGCGATTCCTGGTTTACGGCCCGGTTGGGCGTCAAAGGTCATACCGGTTTTACGGCGACTGTCGTCGCCCATAAGCCACAGGTAAAGCGGCATAATATCGGCAGGCGTTTTTAATTTCTGTGGATCTTCCGTCGGAAAGGCGCTGGCGCGCATACTGGTGCGCGTGCCGCCCGGGTTAATGCAGTTAACACGCAGAGAACGGTTCTGGTATTCGTCCGCCAGCACCTGCATCATTCCTTCAGTAGCAAACTTCGAGGTGGCATAGGCGCCCCAGTTGGCGCGTCCCTGACGGCCAACGCTTGATGACGTAAAGACCAGCGAGCCGGCATCGGACTTCAATAATAACGGTAACAGCGCCTGGGTGAGCATAAAGGTGGCGTTAACGTTTACCTGCATGACATCCTGCCAGATCTGCGGATCTTGTTCGCTCATTGGGCCGATTTCCCCCAGTAACCCGGCATTGTGCAGGACGCCATCCAGGCGGGGATAGTGCGCGGCGATGCGGTCGGCCACTTGCCGGCACTCTTCAGCGGTGCAGGTCAGCAGATCGAGCGTAAACCACTGTGGTTGAACATGTTGCTCGTCAGCAATGTGCTGCGCGACCCGACGCAGTTTCTCTTCGTTGCGTCCCAGCAGAATCACCGTTGCGCCGTAACGCGCATACGTGAGCGCGGCTTCCCGCCCAATGCCATCGCTGGCACCAGTGACCAGAATAATGCGGTTTTGCAATAGATCTTGTTTCGGTTGGTAATGCATGGCTACTCCTCAACGGTGTGGTGCACCGTCCTGCCAGGTTGTCTTATCTTCGCGTTAACTTTTCGGGTTTATGCCTGAAAGCGCCTTTTTTTTCAATCAGACAGGGGCGATAACGCCGTAAAATGAACGTCTTGTCATACTTTTTCTTCCTCAACAGGCATACGGATGAAGAGAGACTGACTTCGATGCCTGTTGTACACTGAGCGCAAGTCGCGTTATTTAATCAAGGTGGGAGTCGTGGAATTGTTGTCTGAATATGGCTTATTTTTGGCAAAAATCGTCACCGTTGTGGTGGCCATTGCCGTCATTGTGCTGCTGATCGTGAATGCTACGCAACGCAAACGTCAGCGCGGCGAGCTGCGCGTGACCAATTTGAGTGAGCAGTATCAGGAGATGAAGGATGACCTTGCTGCGGCGTTGATGGATGGCCATCAGCAAAAACTGTGGCATAAAGCGCAGAAAAAAAAGCATAAGCAGGAGGCGAAAGCCGCCAAAGCGAAAGCGAAGCTGGGGGACATTGCGACATCGGACAAACCGCGCGTATGGGTGATAGATTTCAAAGGCAGTATGGACGCTCACGAAGTTAATGCGTTACGCGAAGAGGTCACGGCGGTGCTGGCAGTGGCGAAACCCGGCGATCGGGCGGTTGTGCGTCTGGAAAGCCCCGGTGGCGTTGTGCACGGCTATGGCCTGGCGGCATCGCAATTGCAGCGCCTGCGCGATAAAAATATTCCGCTGACCGTGACGGTGGATAAAGTCGCGGCAAGCGGAGGCTACATGATGGCCTGCGTGGCGGAAAAAATTATCGCGGCGCCGTTCGCTATTGTGGGGTCAATTGGTGTTGTCGCGCAAATCCCGAACTTTAACCGCTTTCTCAAAAGTAAAGACATTGATATTGAACTGCATACCGCAGGGCAGTACAAACGTACCCTGACTTTGTTAGGCGAGAATACGGAAGAAGGGCGGCAGAAGTTTCGTGAAGATCTCAACGAAACGCACCATCTGTTCAAAGAGTTTGTGCAGCGGATGCGTCCGGCTCTGGACATTGAACAGGTCGCCACGGGCGAACACTGGTACGGTCAGCAGGCGCTGGAGAAGGGACTGGTTGATGAGATTAACACCAGCGATGAGGTTATCCTCGGCCTGATGGAAGGGCGCGAGGTGCTGAATGTGCGCTATATGCAGCGTAAAAAACTGATCGATCGTGTTACCGGCAGCGCGGCGGAAAGCGCGGATCGGCTGCTGCTGCGCTGGTGGCAGCGTGGACAAAAGCCGTTGATGTAAACCGCTATTGCCGGATGGCATTCAGCGCCATCCGGCATGGATTAATCAACCAGGTGATACTTCTCAGACAGCACATGCGCCAGGTGTTTAAACATGTTAAACACCGCGGTGCTTTTAGGGGTCGGTAACCCTTGCTCGTCTAAAAAGTAATCGCCGCTGAAAACCAGCACGCCATTTCTCTGCGTTACGCCGGTGGCGACAATACCTGCCATCGTGTCTTCATGTTCCCGAATAATTTTGTTGGCTTCAAGCAACAGTGTTTCGCGATCGATAGGTTGCGTCTCTTTATGCATTTTTTACTCCTTAAACAAGGAGATTAGTCTACGCTGAGCACTTCTGATGGGCAAATATTCTCACAGGAAATTGATGGATTTGTCATGTTGCGTTCACTGGCAAGATTTGTTTTTGCATGCTAATAAAGTTGCGTATCGAATTTTATCAGGTACAGTGTGACGCTTTCGTCAATCTGGCAACAGAATTGCTTGACATTCGACCAAAATTCCGTCGTGCTATAGCGCGTGTGTGCAAAAAAGCCTGTTAACTCAGTCACCTGAGGGTTACATTTCGTACACAAAGCCAGTACAAGGGGTTGATATCCGCAGACGCAGAGACCATATATCGTTGTCTCGTCGCCAGTGGAAGGTGAATCAACGTGCGACGCATTCCTGGAAGAATCAACTTAGGTAAAGGTGAATATGGGTAAAGCTCTTGTCATCGTTGAGTCCCCGGCAAAAGCCAAAACGATCAACAAGTATCTGGGTAATGACTACGTGGTGAAATCCAGCGTGGGTCATATCCGTGATTTGCCGACCAGTGGCTCAGCAGCTAAAAAGAGCGCCGACTCTACCTCCACCAAAACGGCTAAAAAGCCCAAAAAGGATGAACGTGGCGCTCTCGTCAACCGTATGGGGGTTGACCCGTGGCACAACTGGGATGCGCACTATGAAGTGCTGCCCGGTAAAGAGAAGGTCGTCTCTGAACTGAAACAGTTGGCGGAAAAAGCCGACCACATCTATCTCGCAACCGACCTTGACCGCGAAGGGGAAGCCATTGCATGGCACCTGCGGGAAGTGATCGGCGGCGATGACGCGCGCTACAGTCGCGTAGTCTTTAACGAAATAACCAAAAATGCCATTCGCCAGGCGTTTGAACAGCCGGGCGAGCTGAACATTAACAGGGTCAACGCCCAGCAAGCGCGCCGCTTTATGGACCGCGTGGTAGGCTATATGGTCTCGCCGCTGCTGTGGAAAAAGATCGCCCGTGGTTTGTCGGCAGGTCGCGTTCAGTCTGTCGCGGTCCGTCTGGTCGTTGAGCGCGAGCGCGAGATTAAAGCGTTTGTTCCGGAAGAGTTCTGGGAGATTGACGCTAATACGACGACGCCGTCTGGCGAGGCACTACCGCTACAGGTCACGCATCAGAACGACAAGCCATTCCGGCCGGTAAATCGCGAGCAGACGCTTGCCGCCGTCAGCTTGTTGGAAAAAGCGCGCTATAGCGTACTGGAGCGTGAAGACAAACCGACCAGCAGCAAACCTGGCGCGCCGTTTATCACCTCCACGCTACAACAGGCGGCCAGCACCCGGCTGGGCTTTGGCGTGAAGAAAACCATGATGATGGCGCAGCGTCTGTATGAGGCGGGCTACATCACCTATATGCGTACCGACTCCACCAACCTGAGTCAGGATGCGGTCAACATGGTGCGCGGCTATATTGGCGATAATTTCGGCAAGAAATACCTGCCGGATAACCCGAACCAATACGCCAGCAAAGAAAACTCTCAGGAAGCGCACGAAGCGATCCGTCCTTCCGACGTTGCTGTCATGGCGGAGTCGCTGAAAGACATGGAGGCTGACGCGCAGAAGTTGTATCAGCTAATTTGGCGTCAGTTTGTCGCCTGTCAGATGACGCCAGCACAATATGACTCCACTACGCTTACCGTTGGCGCAGGCGAATTCCGTCTGAAAGCGCGTGGGCGTATTTTGCGCTTTGACGGCTGGACAAAAGTGATGCCGGCGCTGCGTAAAGGCGATGAAGATCGCACATTGCCTGCCGTGAATAAGGGCGATGCGCTGACGCTACTTGAATTGACGCCTGCTCAGCACTTTACTAAACCGCCAGCCCGTTTCAGCGAGGCTTCTCTGGTTAAAGAGCTTGAGAAGCGCGGTATTGGTCGTCCGTCTACCTATGCGTCGATTATCTCGACCATTCAGGATCGCGGCTATGTTCGCGTTGAAAACCGTCGCTTCTATGCGGAAAAAATGGGTGAAATCGTCACCGACCGGCTGGAAGAAAACTTCCGCGAATTGATGAACTACGATTTTACCGCGCAGATGGAAGATAGTCTGGATCAGGTTGCGAATCACCAGGCCGAGTGGAAAGCGGTGCTGGATAACTTCTTCAGCGATTTTACTCAGCAGCTCGATAAAGCCGAGAAAGATCCGGAAGAAGGGGGGATGCGTCCTAACCAGATGGTGCTGACCAGCATCGACTGTCCAACCTGTGGCCGTAAAATGGGAATTCGTACTGCCAGTACGGGGGTTTTCCTTGGTTGTTCAGGTTATGCGCTTTCGCCGAAAGAGCGTTGTAAAACGACCATTAACCTGGTGCCGGAAAATGAAGTTCTGAACGTGCTGGAAGGCGACGACGCCGAAACCAACGCCCTGCGCGCCAAACGTCGCTGTCAGAAGTGCGGTACGGCGATGGACAGCTATCTGATCGATCCGAAGCGTAAATTGCATGTGTGTGGTAATAACCCGACCTGTGACGGCTACGAGATTGAAGAAGGCGAGTTCCGCATCAAAGGGTATGACGGCCCGATCGTTGAGTGTGAGAAATGTGGTTCCGAAATGCACCTGAAAATGGGGCGTTTTGGTAAGTACATGGCCTGTACTAACGACGAATGTAAAAATACCCGTAAGATCTTGCGTAACGGCGAAGTTGCGCCGCCGAAGGAAGATCCTGTTCCATTGCCGGAACTGCCGTGTGAAAAATCGGACGCGTACTTTGTGCTGCGCGATGGCGCCGCAGGGATATTCCTGGCGGCCAATACGTTCCCGAAATCACGTGAAACGCGCGCGCCATTAGTCGAGGAGCTTTACCGGTTCCGCGATCGCCTGCCGGAAAAACTGCGTTATCTGGCGGATGCGCCGCAGCAGGATCCAGAAGGCAATAAAACCGTTGTTCGCTTTAGCCGCAAAACAAAACAGCAGTACGTTGCGGCGGAAAAAGACGGGAAGGCGACGGGATGGTCAGCGTTCTTCGTCGACGGCAAGTGGGTTGAAGGTAAGAAATAACCCCGGCCTGTCGCCACTGTAGTCAAGCGGGCCGCGTAAGCGGCCCTTTTTTATATCCCCTTCATATTTCAAGTGGCTTATGTGTTGGCTACGGATTACTCGGCCCATCTATGGGCCTCGCCCTGACGGGCCGTCGCACGCGACGTTCAAATCTGCTCCCGGCTGATTTGTCGCTCACCCCAGTCCCCTGGTTATCTATGCTCCAGGGAACTCACTCGCTTGTTGCCTTTAATCACTCGAATTATTTTGGGTATAGCGGGCTTATTATTTTATCGCGCTGGCTATACAGTTCAGATATAAATGATATAGTGGTTATAGTTAACATCTTTTTTATTATTAAATCGTATTAGCAGCCCAATGATGTCTGCAGATAAACGATGGCCTGATGGCGCTAATCTGGATGATGTATTATGAAATTGCAGCAGCTTCGTTACATTGTTGAAGTGGTTAATCATAACCTTAACGTCTCCTCTACCGCTGAGGGGTTGTATACTTCCCAGCCGGGGATCAGCAAGCAGGTTAGGATGCTGGAAGATGAGCTTGGCATCCAGATTTTCGCCCGCAGTGGTAAGCATCTGACTCAGGTGACGCCCGCAGGTCAGGAGATTATTCGTATTGCGCGTGAGGTGCTTTCCAAAGTCGATGCCATTAAGTCGGTCGCCGGCGAGCACACCTGGCCGGATAAAGGCTCGCTCTATATTGCCACTACCCATACTCAGGCGCGTTACGCATTGCCAGGCGTGATTAAAGGCTTCATCGAGCGTTACCCGCGCGTTTCGCTGCATATGCACCAGGGGTCGCCAACGCAGATTGCGGAAGCGGTATCGAAAGGGAACGCCGATTTCGCGATTGCCACGGAAGCGCTGCATTTATATGACGATCTGGTGATGTTGCCATGCTATCACTGGAACCGTTCGATAGTGGTGACGCCGGATCATCCATTGGCGGCAACGTCTTCCATAACGATCGAAGCGCTGGCGCAGTATCCGCTGGTGACGTATACCTTCGGCTTTACCGGGCGTTCCGAACTGGATACCGCTTTTAATCGCGCAGGGTTAACGCCGCGGATCGTCTTTACTGCAACCGATGCGGATGTGATTAAAACGTATGTCAGGTTGGGGCTGGGCGTTGGCGTCATTGCCAGCATGGCGGTCGATCCGCTTACCGATCCTGATTTAGTGCGGATTGACGCGCACGATATTTTTAGCCACAGCACCACAAAAATTGGTTTTCGCCGTAGTACTTTTTTACGCAGCTATATGTATGATTTTATCCAGCGTTTTGCGCCACATCTGACGCGTGATGTGGTGGATACGGCGGTGGCGTTGCGTTCTAATGAAGAAATTGAAGCGATGTTTCAGGATATAAAGCTGCCTGAAAAGTAATATCACCGTGGGTTTGTGTCGTAGTGGCATGGCAGACAAAGCCGCCTTTTGCAATATCCCTCGAAGTATTACGGGTAATGATCAGCAAAATAGTGTTGAATTACCCGTCCCGCCAGTTTCTTTTTCCAAATAGTTATCTTGAGTCAAAAGATTGATTTATTCACTGGCAACGATTCGTAAATTGACTGGATTTTTGACTAAAGTTTATTTAGGATTTGTCTCATCTGATGATTAATTGTACCGATTGTTTGGTGCTGAAATGATAAGTGATACCGATAGCATGAGGTTAGTAATGCCTTCTGAAAACCAGGAACCGCGCCGCGACCCTGAGCTCAAACGTAAAGCATGGCTGGCGGTTTTTGTGGGTTCTGCGTTGTTCTGGGTAGTGGTAGCGCTTGTTATCTGGCATTGGTGGGGCTAAGTGAGCATTACGTCGGAACGCGAGCGCGTGGTCGCGCCCCCGATTCAATCTGGTGACGATGATAACACCCCGGATACGACCGTTTTTCGGTCTGTTCCGCAACACTGGACGCTCACACCGCAGCAGCGGGCATTTATTGATGCTTTTGCTGACGAGGTGTCACAAAAATAATATTCGTCTTTTTATTGGCGTTACTGTTTTATTAACGCTGTCTTATTACACCGCAGCAACCGTGTGCTGAGCGCTTCTCAGTATTGATTAAACACAGTTGGTGTTGCCTATGTTAACGTCAAATATAAAGTATTGGTCATGGACTGGCGCGTTTATATTATCGCTACTGTTCTGGGCCGAGTTAATCTGGATTGCCGTCTAATCTCGTCAAAGCCCGATAATGCGTTATTTATCGGGCTTTTTCATCTTCGTTCCTCGCCTGTTAGGTTTCTCCTCTTTTAGCAATTTGGGTTGTTATCAAAACGTTACATTTTGTTTGTGTTATCTTTAATACAACCCTGTGGAGAATCAGGGTAACGCAACCCTGTCATTAAAGGAGGAGCTATGTCGTCAACCCTACGAGAAGCCAGTAAGGATACATTGCAGGCCAAAGATAAAACGTATCATTACTACAGTCTGCCGCTGGCTGCCAAATCCCTGGGCGATATCGCCCGTTTGCCCAAATCACTTAAAGTGTTACTGGAAAACCTGTTGCGCTGGCAGGACGGCGAATCTGTGACTGATGAAGATATTCAGGCGCTGGCCGGTTGGCTTAAAAATGCCCATGCCGATCGTGAAATTGCTTGGCGGCCCGCCCGTGTCCTGATGCAGGACTTTACCGGCGTGCCTGCCGTTGTCGACCTGGCGGCGATGCGTGAAGCCGTTAAACGCCTCGGCGGCGATACGTCGAAAGTGAACCCGTTATCGCCGGTTGATCTGGTTATTGACCACTCTGTGACGGTCGATCATTTCGGCGATGATGATGCGTTTGAAGAAAACGTGCGGCTGGAAATGGAACGTAACCATGAGCGTTATATGTTCCTGAAATGGGGAAAGCAGGCATTCAGCCGTTTCAGCGTGGTGCCGCCCGGCACCGGCATTTGCCATCAGGTTAACCTGGAATACCTGGGTAAAGCCATCTGGAGCGAATTACAGGACGGGGAGTGGATTGCTTACCCGGACTCGCTGGTGGGGACTGACTCCCATACGACCATGATTAATGGTCTGGGCGTATTGGGGTGGGGCGTGGGTGGTATTGAAGCGGAAGCGGCGATGCTTGGTCAGCCCGTGTCGATGCTTATCCCGGATGTCGTCGGCTTTAAGTTAACCGGTAAACTTCGGGAGGGGATCACTGCCACTGACCTGGTGCTAACCGTCACGCAAATGCTGCGTAAGCATGGCGTCGTGGGTAAATTTGTTGAATTTTATGGTGACGGTCTGGATTCGCTGCCGTTGGCGGATCGCGCGACTATCGCTAATATGTCGCCGGAATATGGCGCCACCTGTGGTTTCTTCCCCATTGACGCCATCACCTTGGAATATATGCGATTAAGCGGACGTAGCGACGATCTGATCGAGCTGGTTGAAACCTACGCGAAGGCGCAGGGAATGTGGCGTAATCCCGGTGACGAACCGGTATTTACCAGTACGCTGGAACTGGATATGGGCGATGTCGAGGCCAGCCTGGCCGGGCCGAAACGCCCGCAGGATCGCGTGGCGTTAGGCGATGTGCCGAAAGCCTTTGCCGCCAGCGCCGAGCTGGAGCTGAATACCGCGCAAAGAGATCGCCAGCCGGTTGACTATACGATGAACGGACAGCCATATCAGCTTCCGGATGGCGCTGTCGTCATTGCCGCCATCACCTCCTGTACGAATACCTCGAATCCCAGCGTGCTGATGGCGGCGGGATTACTGGCGAAAAAGGCAGTAACGCTGGGGTTGAAGCGTCAACCGTGGGTCAAGGCTTCTCTGGCGCCGGGGTCAAAAGTGGTATCTGACTATCTGGCGCAGGCCAAACTTACGCCTTATCTGGATGAGCTCGGTTTTAACCTGGTCGGCTATGGCTGTACGACCTGTATCGGGAACTCCGGTCCGTTGCCGGAGCCTATTGAGACCGCGATTAAAAAAGGCGATCTGACGGTAGGGGCCGTGCTTTCCGGTAACCGAAATTTTGAAGGGCGTATCCATCCGCTGGTGAAAACGAACTGGCTGGTGTCGCCGCCGCTGGTGGTCGCGTATGCGCTGGCCGGAAACATGAATATTAACCTCGCGACAGACCCGCTGGGGTACGATCGTAAAGGCGATCCGGTATACCTGAAGGATATCTGGCCTTCGGCGCAGGAAATTGCCCGCGCCGTTGAACTGGTATCATCGGATATGTTCCGTAAAGAGTATGCGGAAGTGTTTGAGGGCACGGAAGAATGGAAATCGATTCAGGTTGAATCGTCCGATACCTACGGCTGGCAGTCGGATTCAACCTATATCCGCCTGTCGCCTTTCTTTGATGAAATGCAGGCCCAGCCTGCACCCGTCAAAGATATCCACGGCGCGCGTATCCTGGCGATGCTGGGCGATTCGGTGACGACCGACCATATTTCCCCGGCCGGCAGTATCAAGCCGGACAGTCCCGCCGGACGCTATCTGCAAAACCACGGCGTTGAGCGGAAGGATTTTAACTCCTATGGATCACGGCGCGGCAACCATGAAGTGATGATGCGCGGTACGTTCGCCAATATTCGTATTCGCAACGAAATGCTGCCCGGCGTCGAAGGTGGGATGACGCGGCATTTGCCGGGTACGGAAGCGATGTCGATTTATGATGCCGCGATGCTCTACCAGCAGGAAAAAACGCCGCTGGCGGTAATTGCCGGGAAAGAGTATGGGTCGGGATCGAGCCGTGACTGGGCGGCAAAAGGTCCGCGGCTGTTAGGTATTCGCGTGGTGATCGCCGAGTCGTTCGAACGTATCCATCGCTCAAGCCTGATTGGGATGGGGATCCTGCCGCTGGAGTTTCCACAGGGCGTAACGCGTAAAACGCTGGGACTGACCGGGGAAGAGGTGATTGATATCGCGGATCTGCAAAATCTGCGCCCTGGCGCGACCATTCCGGTTATGTTAACGAGAGCGGACGGCAGCAAAGAAACGGTGCCTTGTCGCTGTCGCATTGATACCGCCACCGAGCTGACTTACTACCAGAATGACGGCATATTGCACTATGTCATTAGAAATATGCTGAACTAAAGCCGTTTATCGGGCCTGCCGTAAACAGGCAGGCCCGCGCTTTAATACCGGTGGCTTACTTGCTTAGCAGGTGGCCCATTTTGGCCGCTTTAGTATCGAGATAATGCTCATTATTTGGATTACGACCCACAATGAGCGGAACGCGTTCCACGATATTAATTCCCGCCTCGGTCAGTATTTCGACTTTCTTCGGATTATTGGTCAGTAGGCGAACTTCATCCACGCCGAGTAATTTGAACATATCCGCGCACAGGGTGAAATCACGCTCATCGGCGGCAAAGCCGAGCTGATGATTGGCCTCCACCGTGTCATAGCCTTGATCCTGTAACGCATAAGCGCGAATTTTATTAAGCAGGCCGATATTGCGGCCTTCCTGACGGTGGTAAATCAGAATACCGCGTCCTTCTTCCGCAATATGCGTCAGCGCGGCTTCCAGTTGAAAACCACAATCACAGCGCAGACTAAAAAGCGCGTCCCCGGTAAGACATTCGGAATGAACGCGAGCCAGTACTGGCGTTTTACCTGAAATATCGCCAAAAACCAGCGCGGCATGGTCGTGTCCGGTTGCCAGTTCTTCAAATCCCACCATCAGAAAGTCACCCAATGGGGTTGGCAGTTTGGCTTCTGCCACACGTTTAAGCTGCATGTATTTCTCCAGATTATGCTGACGCCTGCGGTGTCGTCGCCTGTTGGCCTGTATCCCGCTATTTTGCCATAAGGCGGCGGTCATCACCTAATCACTACCACGTAATTGCTCAGGAATGGCACAAATTTGTCAATTTTCCAGTCCGGCGAGAATTTTCAGTTATGATTGTGATACTTACTTATAAAAGGAGCATCCATGCTTTCAATTGCGAGGCGCACCGCGGCAGGCGCCGCCCTGTTGCTTATCATGCCGCTTGCCGTATGGGTATCAGGCTGGCAGTGGCAGCCAGGACATCAGGTCTGGTGGCTAAAAACGCTATTCTGGATAACGGAAACCGTGACCAAACCCTGGGGCGTTATCACGCATGTGATTCTTTGTGGATGGTTCTTATGGTGCCTGCGATTTCGCCTGCGCGCCGCCATTATGCTGTTTGCGATTCTCGGTGGGGCGATTATCGTCGGGCAGGGCGTGAAGTCATGGGTAAAGGAGCGCGTACAGGAGCCGCGGCCATTTGTGGTCTGGCTTGAAAAAACGCACCATATTCCCGTCGATGAGTTCTACACTTTAAAGCGTACAGAACGCGGACATTTAGTGAAAGAGCAGTTGGCCGGGCAACAGAACATCCCCGTTTTCCTGCGTCAGCACTGGCAAAAAGAGACGGGCTTTGCGTTTCCCTCCGGACACACCATGTTTGCAGCGAGCTGGGCGCTTTTGGCCGTGGGTCTGTTATGGCCGCGCAGACGGACTTTCACCATCGCGTTTTTGTTAGTCTGGGCGACCGGCGTAATGGGCAGCCGTTTGCTTCTGGGAATGCACTGGCCGCGAGATTTAGTGGTCGCCACGCTCATCTCCTGGCTATTAGTTACCCTGGCGACCTGGCTGGCGCAGCGAATTTGCGGGCCGCTTATGCCGCCTCGCGAAGAAGCGCAAGAAATTGCTGAACGCGAGCAGGAAAGCTGACAACGGTTGATTTTCTGACTATTGCCCTTAAATCATCTGATGGTGGGCGCATTTCCATTTCGCGCGAGGCGGGAAAATGGTAATTTAGAAGGCTGGATGCGGTAAGTTGGACACGATTTATTCGCGCAAACCACATAACGGGAAGTAATGTGAAATATTTACTCATTTTCTTACTGGTATTGGCGATTTTTGTTATTTCGGTGACGCTGGGCGCGCAGAATGATCAACAGGTGACGTTTAACTACCTGCTGGCGCAAGGGGAGTATCGTATCTCCACGTTGCTTGCTGTGCTGTTCGCCGTCGGTTTTGCGATTGGCTGGCTGATTTGCGGCCTGTTCTGGCTGCGGATCCGCGTTTCCCTTGCCCGCGCTGAACGTAAAATTAAACGACTGGAAAACAAGCTCTCGCCAGCAACCGACGTTGCGGTCCCTGCCGATTCGTCGGTTGTAAAGGAATAATCATTTATGTTGGAGTTGTTATTTCTGCTGTTGCCTGTAGCCGCTGCCTATGGGTGGTATATGGGTCGCAGAAGTGCGCAACAAACAAAACAGGATGAAGCTAACCGCCTGTCGCGCGATTATGTCGCAGGGGTTAACTTCCTGCTGAGTAACCAACAAGATAAAGCGGTGGATCTGTTCCTCGATATGCTTAAAGAGGATACCGGCACCGTTGAGGCTCATCTCACTCTCGGTAATTTGTTTCGCTCTCGCGGCGAAGTCGATCGCGCCATTCGTATTCATCAAACGCTCATGGAAAGCGCTTCATTGACCTATGAACAGCGTTTACTGGCTGTTCAGCAACTGGGGCGCGACTATATGGCCGCCGGTTTATATGACCGCGCGGAAGATATGTTTAACCAACTTACCGACGAAACGGAATTTCGCGTAGGCGCGTTACAGCAGCTCTTGCAAATCTATCAGCTAACCAGCGACTGGCAAAAGGCGATCGAAGTAGCAGAACGGCTGGTGAAACTGGGCAAAGATAAACAGCGTATCGAAATCGCCCACTTTTACTGTGAGTTAGCGTTACAGCAGATGGGCAACGACGACATGGATCGCGCGATGGCGTTGCTGAAAAAAGGTGCCGCCGCAGATAAAAATAGCGCCCGGGTGTCTATCATGATGGGGCGCGTTTATATGGCGAGAGGGGATTACGCCAAAGCGGTCGAAAGCCTGCAACGTGTGATCGTTCAGGATAAAGAGCTGGTCAGCGAAACGCTGGAGATGTTGCAAACCTGTTATCAACAGCTCGGTAAAAATGCCGAGTGGGCGGAGTTTTTACGTCGCGCCGTTGAGGAGAATACCGGTGCTGGCGCTGAGTTAATGCTTGCCGATATTCTGGAAGCGCGTGAAGGTAGTGACGCAGCTCAAGTCTATATCACGCGTCAGCTACAGCGACATCCTACCATGCGGGTGTTCCATAAGCTGATGGATTACCATCTCAATGAGGCGGAAGAAGGGCGAGCGAAAGAAAGCCTGATGGTACTGCGTGATATGGTTGGCGAGCAGGTGCGCAGTAAACCGCGGTATCGTTGTCAGAAATGCGGTTTTACCGCCTATACCTTGTACTGGCACTGTCCGTCCTGCCGGGCATGGTCGACCATTAAACCTATTCGCGGACTTGATGGGCAGTAGTATATAAAAAAAACCTCACTTTAGTTACAACATACTTAATGACATAAGACAAGAAACGACGCTGGCATCGGCGGCCAGGGCTTATCAGGTTGTCAATCGAACCTGTTAATTTCCCTGCGCCGCAGGTAGAATGCACGCCGTTTATCCAATTTGCGCCACTTCCGGTGCCCATCATCAAGAAGGTCTGGTCATGACGTTTACTGCTTCATCTTCTTCCTGCGCTATTACTGAATCGCCTGTCGTTGTGGCGTTGGATTACCATGAACGCGATAAAGCCCTGGCGTTTGTCGATAAAATCGATCCTCGCGATTGTCGCTTAAAAGTGGGCAAAGAGATGTTCACGCTGTTTGGTCCACAACTCGTTCGGGATCTCCAGCAACGTGGGTTTGATGTCTTTCTTGATCTAAAATTTCATGATATTCCCAACACCACGGCCCGGGCAGTCGCCGCAGCGGCAGACCTGGGCGTTTGGATGGTAAACGTTCACGCGTCTGGTGGGGCGAGAATGATGGCCGCAGCGCGCGACGCGCTGGCGCCATTCAGTAAAGATGCGCCGTTGCTCATTGCCGTGACCGTGTTGACCAGTATGGGAACCAGCGATCTACACGATCTGGGCGTGACGTTGTCACCGGCGGAACATGCGGAGCGGCTGGCGCGCCTGACGCAGCAATGCGGGCTGGATGGCGTGGTCTGTTCCGCTCAGGAAGCTGTCAGATTTAAACAGGCCTTTGGCGCTGCATTTAAGCTGGTGACGCCGGGCATTCGGCCCGCAGGCAGCGAGGCAGGCGACCAGCGACGCATTATGACGCCCGAACAGGCATTATCCGCTGGCGTCGACTATATGGTGATTGGCCGCCCGGTTACGCAATCGGTAGATCCGGCGCAAACGCTGAAGGATATTAACGCGTCACTGAAACGGGAGGCATAATGAGCGATTCCAATAGTCGTCTGGTTTATTCAACACAGACGGGGCGCATTGAAGAACCTAAAACGGCGCCGGTTCGTCCCAAAGGGGATGGTATCGTTCGCATTCAGCGTCAAACCAGTGGCCGTAAGGGTAAAGGCGTATGTTTGATTACCGGTATCGAGATGAATGATGCGGAATTAACCAAACTGGCGGCTGAACTGAAGAAAAAATGCGGCTGTGGCGGGGCAGTAAAAGAAGGGATTATTGAAATTCAGGGTGATAAACGCGACTTGATAAAATCATTGCTGGAAGCTAAAGGAATGAAAGTAAAATTAGCTGGCGGCTAATGAAAACGCCACGGTTGTAAATTGCCGTGGCGTAAAAGTCAACTTTGTCTATTTTTGTAATCCAGACCTGAAAAGAATAAACGTATTATTTTGAGCCGTTCAATATTTAAACGTCTGGATTATTTTCCAACCTGGTGACCAATCACGCCGCCGACCGCCGCGCCGCCCAGGGTGCCTAATGTACTGCCGTCCGTTAACACTGCGCCGCCTAACGCCCCCGCACCTGCGCCAATAGCCGTGTTGCGATCGCGCTTGGACCAGTTTGAGCAGGCGCTCAGAGACATTGCTACGGTGATTGCCAGCACAGCAGCGGCCATTTTTTTGCTCATCATAAACATAATACTCTCTCCTGAATTAACGATTCACGGAATTAAGCTCACTATAACTATAGTTAAAATAAAACATGTTAAGAGATTTTCCGTAAAACCTGATTGCGCAGGGGTATATCACGCAGGTGATAGTCACTTCCTGTTATTTCGCTAATATTAATTTTACGACGTTACGCTCGTTACAACAGGTAAATAGTCTTAATTGGGATGTCAGAAAAGTCTTAGAGAGAGGATGATTTGCCATAGAGGGCAAACCATCGGGAAATATTTTAAACGGATGAGCCAATAACATTGACTAGCAGCCCTGCATGCTCTAACTGCATTTGATCGCTGGCGGAAATTTTGGAATCCGTAATGACACGATGGAAGCGAGAGAGCGGGCCCAGGGGATAGGGATGCACACAGCCAAATTTGGAGCTGTCGGTGAGGACAATCGCTTCTGAGCCTTTTTCCAGAACAGCGTTAACCACATCCGATCGCATCATATCGCGTCCGGTAAAGCCGGTATCAGCCTGCCAGCCATCAATACCGATAAATGCTTTGCTGAAATGCACTTGATGGATAAACTGTCGCGTCAACGGCCCTACCATGCTTTCACTTTTTTTCTGATAGATTCCACCGAGGAGAATGACTTCGCAAGGGGTTTCTTTGAGCAGATGCGCGATATAACTGCTCACGGTGATGATCGTGACATCTTTTTGTTCCGCCAGCGTCCGGGCCAATAGCGCATTGCTACTGCCATTTTCAATAAAAACGGATTCCCCAGGACTGACCAGCGAGGCGGCGAACTCCGCCAGTCGGCGTTTTAGCGTGTAGTTCGTCATCATGCGAGTCTCTACGTCATCGCTCTCAAGCGAAACGGCGAAACCGTGCGCACGGCGTAAATAGCTCTGTTTTTCCAGGGTATTCAGATCCTGACGAATCGTGACTTCAGATACGCCGGTAATTTTCGCCAGTTCAGCAACGCTCATCTGGCCTTTATCAACCACCATTTGCAAAATTGATTGTTGTCGGGAGTTCATAGTATTAATTTTATTCGTTAAGAGGAGTCAACAGACAGTCAGAGAGCCGGGAAGGGCTAACGGCCATCCCGGACAAATAATCGCTATCAGATTTCCCAGGGCGACCCGGGAGCCTGGGATGGCGAGATACCGTCTTTAACCTGATCTAACAGCTCTGCTCTCAATATTTCAAGGTTATTGATGGCCGAGTGGTAATCGCCAGCAACAAGGATATCCAGCACGGTATCAATGCGTGCGGCAATTCGTTGTGCTTCGATATCAGACATGTTTGTCATCCTTAATGTCAGAAAAGGTTTCAATTCATGATGCAGAAATTAATCTGAAAAGAGAAGGGAAAAATAGGGCTATGCCTGTCTGCACAGGCTGTTCTCCCTATTATCGCCGCCATTAACGCATTTTTTTCGTCTGATAACGTTTGTACCAGCGTTCAAAAGAAACGGCGGGCATAGGTTTGGCGAATAAAAAGCCCTGTCGTTCATTGACGCCGTTTTTTGTCAGGAAGGCATCTTCTTTAGCATTTTCCACGCCTTCGGCAATCACTTGTAAATTTAGCGCCTGAGCCACCGCGACAATCGCCCGAACCAGAGATTGCGACAGCGGTTGCTTATGGATATCTCTGACGAAAGCCTGATCCAGTTTAACGGCATCAATAGGGAACCGGGCGAGTTGAGAAAGCGAAGAATACCCTGTGCCAAAATCATCCAGATGAATCTGGGCGCCGAGCTGACTAAATTGCTGGATAACCGATAGCGCCAGCGTGTCGTTTTCGATCAGGCAGCTTTCCGTTAGCTCGACATCGATTGGGCAATACTCAAAATTCAGATCGTACAAAGCCTGTTTAAGCGCAGTAAAAAGCGTCTGGTCGGCCAGTTGTCGCGCCGAAAAGTTAACGGCTACGCGCAAGTTAATCCCCTTATCGCGCCATTTCGCAATCTGGCGAACTACATCCAGAATCACCCAGCGGCCCAGCGGGACGATGAGTCCTGACTCTTCGGCGTATGAGATGAACTCCAGCGGCGGAATTAATCCGCGTTCCGGCGATTGCCAGCGTACCAGCGCTTCCAGGCTACGTACTTCGCCGCGCCAGGTAATTTTGGGCTGATAGTGAATAAGTAACTGGTCGTTTTCCAGCGCTTTTCGCAGGTTTGTATCCAGCCAGTGATAGTCAAATACGCGCTGATTCATTTCCGGCGAAAAAACGCAGAACTGACCGCGGCCGCCTTCTTTGGCGTTATACATTGCGGTGTCGGCAGTGCGAATGAGACTTTCGCTGTCCTGTCCGTGCCGGGGGGCCAACGAAATGCCAATGGCGCATCCCGTGTAAACTTCAATGAGTCCAATGCGAAACGGTTGCCGCAGCCGGGTAAGGATTCGTGAGGCTACTGCTTCCAGCGCGGCCTGAGACGTATGGGCAACGAGGACAATGAATTCATCTCCCCCCAGTCTGGCCAGCAATTGATCTTCCTCCAGACAACTCAACAGCGCCAGTGAAACGGCCTGTAAGAGCTGATCGCCAAACATATGCCCATAGGCGTCATTAATTTTCTTGAAGTTATCCAGATCGAGATAAACGATACCCACCTGCGACTCGCCAGCCGAGGCAATAGCATGATTAATAAATTCATGAATAGCATTGCGATTGGGCAGGCCGGTGACGGTGTCTGTATTCGCCAGTATGCGTAAACGCTCCTGAGCCCGCCTTTCTTCGGTGATATCCGTGCCTGCGCAGATCAGAAAGATTTCGTTTTTTCCGCTACCGTTATGGACGAATTTATTACGAAATAAGAACAGACGTTGGCCTTTACGAGTCTTTATCCAGCGTTCGATTTCATAGGCATTGCCATTGCGAAAAAAATTCTCAATGTAGTGTCGGGAGGCAACCGCCTCCCGGCGACTCATAAATAATTTAAATACGCTTTGACCAATTACATCTCGCTCTTTTAAGCCCGTGTACTCTTCGCATAACCGATTAAATCGACAGATTTTTCCCCGACTATCCAGTATCGCAATGACTGAGTTGGCTTCTGATACGATTTGCTCGGCAAAAGAGAGTTCCTGCGCCTGCGTTGGCGCGACGGCAGGCGTATCAGGCCAGGTTGCCAGGCTGCCAGCCCATTCACGGTTATTAATCTTACGGCCTACCAGGTGCACAGCGGTAACCTGTTTTTCTATCAACAACGTTATCAGCAGACTGGACGTAATCGCCGTTATTTCCCGGATACGCCCGGCTTGCTCCGGCGATAGCTCAACCGTTTTTTCTGCATCCGTTTCACCTGTCGGGGAGAGATACAGCACGTTGCGGTCATCAGCCAGACGCCAGTGAGAGTGAAGGGGATTTAGCGCCGTTTGTTCCTGAATCTGTTTCATCATGCGTACCATCCCATTTAAGCGCCAGGTGCCCGAAAAGAAAGGTTAGCCATGTTATAAATAAGGGTAATTATGGCTGAACATATTGTTTTATCTATGTATTCATATGTAATCCAGATTCTGGAAAAAGCATAGTCGCCAGCTAAAAATAACAAGAAATGGGGCGCTTGAATAAGATTAAACTTAGAGCATGACGGAAGGGAGAAGAAGAAAAGAAACGGCCTTTGCCTTCTCAGCAAAGGCCGTTGAGCGAGCTAAGCGTGGTTACGCTGCCGGTCGGGCAATAATGCTGCGGGTTTCCATGCGAACTTCCGCAATAGTGACATCAATGACATCCGTCACTTTATAAACCGTCTCACCTTTAATCTGTACCGTACCGTTTTCCTGGCTGCATACCAGTTCATCGCGAACGGCGTGCAGGAACGGGGCAGGGATAAAGGCGATAGCGCCGTTATCGACCAGTCGCACACGCATACCACCGCGGCTGACGTCAATAATTTCTGCCGCGAAACGGGTATTTGTCCCCGCCTTATCGTTAAGGAAGCGTGCATATAACCAGTCGCCGACATCGCGCTCCGCCATGCGGTTCAGGCGACGGCGTTCCGCCATTTGCTGGGTGATATCTTCCTGCGGACGCGCAATAGCTTCCCCCTTGATGACCGCTTTCAGCAGGCGATGGTTAATCATATCGCCATACTTACGGATGGGAGAGGTCCAGGTGGCATAAGCCTCAAGACCAAGACCGAAATGCGGCCCCGGCTCGGTGCTGATTTCCGCAAAAGACTGGAAGCGACGAATGCGGCTGTCAAGGAAACCGGAGGGCTGCGCATCCAGTTCGCGACGCAGTTTACAGAAGCCTTCCAGCGTCAGCACCTCTTCGGCATCGACATGCAGACCATGCGTTTTCAGCAGCGCGGCCAGCGCGTCGGCATTCGCGGGATCGAAGCCCGTATGTACGTTGTAAATACCGAAACCGAGCTTATCGCGCAGTACGCGCGCGGCGCAAAGGTTAGCGGCGATCATCGACTCTTCTACGATACGGTTAGCGATACGGCGCGGTTCCGCCACAATATCCAGTACTTCGCCTTTTTCGCCAAGCACAAAGCGGTAATCCGGGCGGTCTTTAAAGACTAACGCATGATGATGACGCCACTCACTGCGGCTTAGACAAATACGGTGCAACAGACGAATCTGCTGGGCAATGCCTTCGTTCTCCGGCTGCCAGGTGCTGTTATTTTCCAGCCAGTCGGAGACATTGTCGTACACCAGCTTGGCCTTCGATTCGATGGTGGCCGCAAAAAAGGCAATATCATCGTCAATGGTGCCGTCCGCGGCGATGATCATGCGACAGGCGAGCGCCGGACGCACTTCGTTGGCGCGCAGCGAACACAGATCGTCAGACAGCTCACGTGGCAGCATAGGAATATTGAAGCCCGGCAGGTAGTTGGTGAAGGCGCGAATTTTCGCGGCGTTATCCAGCTTACTGCCTTCGGCAATCCAGGCGGTAGGATCGGCGATAGCCACCGTAAGCTGGAGTCTGCCGTCCGCTAATTCCTCAGCATAAAGCGCGTCATCCATATCTTCAGTGCTGGCGCTATCGATAGTGACGAAATTCAGCGCGGTAAGATCCTGGCGCTCCAGCCCTTCGTCCAGCATCTCCGTCGCTACGCCGTTCGGCGCTTCTTTTTCCAGGTTATGGCGGGCAAGCGTAACCCACCAGGGAACAAAGTGATCGTCGGCAAAGGTGATGTACTGCGTTAAATCGGCGTAAAACGAACGGTCGCCTTTAAGCGGATGGCGGCGCATTTCGGCAACCGCCCAGTCACCTTCTTTGAACTCATGCTGAACGCCGCGCGCGGCGCGGCAGGGAATCGCGTCTTTCAGCAACGGATGATCTGGCACGATGGACAGGCGGTCATTTTTACCCTGAACTTTTCCCACAAAGCGCGTCAGGAACGGTTCGATCAGTTCTTCCGGCTCGGCAGACTCACGTTCTTTTTCCGTGTGGATGACCGCGACGATACGATCGCCATGCATCACTTTTTTCATCTGCGGCGGAGGAATGAAGTAGCTTTTTTGCGCGTCAACCTCAAGGAAGCCAAAGCCTTTTTCCGTGGCTTTTACGACCCCTTCAGCGCGCGGCGTCTGGGAATGCAGTTGCTGTTTAAGCTGCGCTAGCAGCGGGTTGTCCTGAAACATATTCGTCTATTTTCGTAGCCAAAAGAGCGGCTGACAGTTTTACGCGATTCTGCCTGGCGCAGCAAGCGCTCTTTCAGTAATGGATGAGTTAATAGGTTTCGCCCAACGCGATTTTTAAACGATTTAACCATCCGCACACGCCACACCAGCCTAACATATTAATGGCCTGCTCCGATGAAACTCCCCTGGTGAGTAGCGGGAAAAAATGCGCGGCGCTAAAGCGATCGGGCGCTCTGGTGAGCCATTGTATCGCCTGTGTCAGCGCGGGCTCAAGTTCCCAACGAGCGATGTCGTCGTCTTCCTAGCGTAACGTGATGACAGCACGGCGCCACGCGCCAGGTTGGGTTGCCTGTTCGTTAAAGCAGGCGGCGCTGCCGTTGATACGTGATGTGAGGAGCGTGATAAGTGGAAGTAAAGAAGGGGGCGACGCAGTGTGTAATGTGCTGGTCAGTATGCGTTCGAGTAACGCGAATGAAGACGGATCGCGCATGAGTACCGGCGCCATTATTTGGCATTGTGAAGACGAATATTGCCGCCGAACTTTGGTATGGGCGAGAGGATATTCTACCAGACTGGCGGCGGGCCGCCATGTCGTCTGGGGGTTTTGAAACCGCGCGGCCCTGGCAAAGCGCTGCATCTCCTGGCCGGGCAGCTCGCGCACGGGCAGACGGCAAAACGCCTGAAATATCGCCGCTACTCGCGCCTGAAAACCGATAAACCCAATGATCTGATTGATGAGTACGGTATCCCGGGCGGTTAATCCCACCTCTGCAAGCTGTTCGCGGGCTCGCGTATTGATAACGGAGGGGGAGCCGGCAAGCTGACGAGCGTATTGCGTAATTTGCGCCAGCCGTTGATTGCTTTCTCTTGAGGCGTCAGGGCCGGGTAGCGGCGCCAGACGTGCGGCATAATGGCGGCACAAACGCTGAACCCCAAATACCTGAGCGGCGGTAAGGGCGGTGCTCATACGTTCATAGGCGCTAAACGTATGAAGCCGGTCGTTGAGAACCGTGCGGGGAAATAAGACATCCGCCAACTGGCGAGCTGGCTTTAACCATGACTCAAAAGGCGTCAACGCGGTTTCTGCTACCGCTAAATCCAGTAAAAATCGATCGTTAACATACGCGGCTTCCGGCATCAGCGAAAGCGGAGTTTGTGACGACATAGTGGATTGTGTTTCATGATACCAGTGGCTTTTACCCGCTTTTCGGCATTGTTCCATAGGGTTTCCCGAGGATGAAATGGCGATCGATAATGATTCGGCGTCGGATCGTTTATGCTGGATTATCCTGGCGTATGCGGGAAAGGGATGAAAGATTGTTAGGTGATAACAAATATCAGAACGCTATATAACGAGATGAGCGGTGAGTGAGGGGAATGGGGCAGCACAGCCGTGCCGCCCGCTAATAAACTTAATGCGCTTACTTCAGTTCCAGTTCATTCATTGCCGCAATGCTGAACCCGCCGTCAACATGGACGACTTCGCCAGAAATGCCTGCCGAGAGATCGGAACACAGAAACGCCGCTGAGTTACCCACATCTTCAATGGTCACGGTGCGACGAATTGGCGTAACGGCTTCACAATGCGCCAGCATTTTACGGAAGTCTTTAATACCGGACGCCGCCAGCGTGCGGATCGGGCCCGCAGAGATGGCGTTGACGCGAACCCCTTCCGGTCCCATAGCGTTTGCCATATAACGCACGTTGGCTTCCAGAGAGGCTTTCGCCAGACCCATGACATTGTAGTTCGGGATGGCGCGCTCCGCTCCCAGATAAGACAAGGTCAACAGCGCAGAACCCGGATTCAGCATGGTGCGGCAGGCTTTCGCCATGGCAACAAAACTGTAAGAGCTAATATCGTGAGCGATTTTAAAGCCTTCGCGGGTAACCGCATTAACATAATCGCCGTCCAGCTGATCGCCAGGCGCGAAACCGATCGAGTGAACGAAACCGTCAAATTTCGGCCAAACGTTACCCAGCTCCGCAAACATAGCGTCAATGCTGGCATCTTCAGCGACATCACACGGTAAAACGATGCTGGAACCCAGCTGGGCAGCAAATTCTTCTACGCGGCCTTTCAGTTTGTCGTTCTGGTAGGTGAACGCCAGTTCAGCTCCTTCGCGGTGCATCGCCTGTGCGATACCGTAGGCGATGGACAGTTTACTGGCCACGCCAGTGACCAGAATGCGCTTACCGGAAAGAAAACCCATAGCTTTAATCCTTATAGTCATTGCTTATTTTTTGCTTTTACGAACAATGGTTAACAGCAACTTTTCAACATTATTCGAAATTAGTCTGAAATTATATCCCACTCCTGGCCCCGTGTGTCACGCTATTTTTCCGCCGCTATCTCCGGCAGGTGACGTTCTAAAACCACACGGTAACGAAGTCCCTGAGGATTTTGAGCACTCCCCAGGGCCAAACTGGCAAATCAAAGAGTCTAATGGGACAGGCCCTACGGTGCAGTATACCAGCTGGTGTAAGGTTCGCCTCATCCAACCAGAGACACCGGGACGGACAGCAAGTACGATAGCGATGCGCCTTCCACCAGACAAATAAAGGTTCTGTAGGAAGCCTGAATATTCATCCAAATGGTTTACCTCACCTATTAGCGATGTTATGGACATGTAATTTTAACCAGCAAATGCTTAACAAAAATAATTTCTTTTTTAGGCGCTGAAGGTTTTCTCTATTTATTGATGCAGAGTAATACTGAATATGAAAAATTTTGGAAAGCAGGTGATTACAGTAGTTACAAATCAGGTTTTTATATGTTTGCATGTATATTATAATAAATTTTCAGAGGATGAGACATATGCCGTTTACATTTCAGATCGGAAATCATAGTTGCCAGATATCAGAAAGACATTTAAGAGATATCATTGATCATAAAAGAGAGCATGTTTTTTCAACGTATGAGAAGTTCATAGATTTTTTCAGGAATATATTTACCAGTCGAAGTTTAATCTCTGATTATAGAGAAATCTATAATCTACTGTGCCAAAAAAACGAGCGTCCAGATATTACGAAGCCTTTCTCGCTACGACCATTTTCGAAGCGAGATGAAGACTGTACACGATGGCGCCCCCTTCTTGGATATATTAAACTTATTGATGCCTCCAGGCCTGAAACAAGAGATAAATACACTGTAGAGGTATTAGCACATCAAGAAAATATGTTACTACTACAGATGTTTTATGATGGAATGTTAGTGACCGAGACGGAGTGCTCTGAGCGTTGCGTCGATTTTTTAAAAGAAACGATGTTTAATTATAATTCCGGGGAAATTACGCTTGCCGCTTTAGATAATGATCACCTGACGCCGAGCGAAGCAGGTAGTAATGGGATCTATGAGGCTTTTGAGCATCGTTTGATAGACTTCCTGACCACGCCCGCCACGCCCGCCACGGCGTCTGGTGATGAGAGCGGCGCTATTGATCAGACAGATACATCACAACCAGCGGCAATAGAGGCGTTTATTAACTCGCCGGAGTTTCAGAAAAATATTCGCATGCGTGATATTGAAAAAAATAAAATAGGTAGCGGAAGTTATGGGACAGTCTATCGGTTACATGATGACTTTGTTGTTAAGATTCCAATTAATGAGCGGGGAATAAAAGTGGATGTTAACTCTCCGGAGCATCGTAATTGTCATCCTGATCGTGTCAGTAAGTATTTGAATATGGCCAATGACGACAAGAATTTTTCTCGTTCGGCCTCCATGAATATTAATGGTAAAGACGTTACAGTTTTAGTTTCAAAATATATTCAAGGTCAGGAGTTCGATATTGAAGATGAAGATAACTATCGAATGGCGGAGGCGCTTCTTGAATCCCGGGGGGTTTATATGCATGATATAGATAACGTAGGTAATATTCTGATTAAAGAGGGGGTACTTTTCTTTGTCGATGGCGATCAAATCGTGCTGTCACAAGAATCCCGGCAACAGCGAAGCGTTTCTCTTGCAACAAGGCAACTGGAAGAGCAAATTAAGGCCCGTTACCTGGTAAAATTAAAGCAGTCCGAGACCGAAGGAAATACTGAAGATATTGAATATTATAAGTCACTTATTACAGAACTTGATGAGTTAATCGGAGAGGAAGAACAGGCACCTGCGCCAGGAAGACGTTTTAAACTAGCCGCGCCGGAGGAAGGGACTCTTGTGGCTAAGGTATTAAAGGATGAATTAAAAAAATAGCATTTAGTTCCGTTCTTTTCTGCGAATCGCCGGGGGCACATTCGCTACAGATTTACCAATCAATTATTGAGAGTTGCTATTCGCTTAAAGGTCGTTCGGGGGATCTGGACAGCCTGTAGCGGAGATGCAACTCGCCACTAGGGTTGGCGATGCCGCGCTGCCATAGTGGGTGAAATGCCACGCGATGGTGCAACACTATTAACTCGCCTTGATTTTTCCCCTCTTCCTGACAAGAAAAACCTGGCTTTACGGATGGTCTCATGCCGTCGTATTAGCGTTGTTCGGCGTAGTATGTAAATTTACTTATAGCAATAGAAGAACATTCTCAAAACATAAAATTAGCAAGTTATCATGAAGTTAATATATATTGTTTTTTTCGATCATTTTTTAGATATTGATCGTTTTTACTGATTGATTTGCGTTAAAAGCGCATTATCAGGGAGTTAAGATCAAGTGGAGTGGTCACATGCGCTATTTTTTTATGGCAGAGCCGATAAGGGCAATGGAGGGGGATTTACTGGGTGTCGAAATCACTACCCATTTTGCATCGTCGCCCGCTCGTCCGCTACACCCTGAGTTTGTTATCTCGTCATGGGACAATTCGCAGAAGCGCCGTTTTCTGCTTGATCTGTTGCGGACAATCGCGGCCAAACATGGCTGGTTTCTACGCCACGGCCTGTTCTGTATCGTAAATATCGATCGGGGTATGGCGCAGCTTGTCCTTCAGGACAAAGATATTCGCGCATTACTACACGCCATGCTATTTGTGGAGTTGCAGGTCGCTGAACATTTTTCATGTCAAGATAACGCCTTAATCGATCCTTTAATACACGCGCTTCATAAGCAACCTAATCCATTATGGCTGGGCGACCTGGGCGTAGGGAACGCAACCGCTGCGCCATTAGTTTGCGGGTGTTTTAGCGGCGTAAAACTTGATCGCAGCTTTTTTATCTCACAAATTGAAAAAATGACGTTTCCGCTGCTTGTCAAACATATCCGGCGTTATTGTGACAAGATCGTGGTGGGTGGCCAGGAAAACACACGCTATTTGCCGGCGTTAAAAACGGCAGGCATTTGGGCAACCCAGGGCACGTTATTTCCTTCCGTTGCGTTAGAAGAGGTTGAAACATTGCTGTTGGGCCGTCGCGTGAACACCCTCAGAGAATCGAACTGAGGGTATTTGTGTCGCTTAGCGATCCTTTCGCCATGCGTCAGCGGTCAGCGCCTCGCCAAAATGGCCTGCGATTAAACGGCGGGTAAGCTCATGTAGCGGAGAGGCGAGCACATCGGCGGTGCTGCCGCGTTCAACCACTACCCCCTGATGCATCACTAATACCTGATCGCTAATATGTTTCATCATGCCGATATGCTGCGTGACGTAGATATAGGAGATGCCTTGTTTTTCCTGCAATTCAAGCATCAGATTGATGAGCTGCGAGCGCATGGACATATCAAGCGAAGCCAGCGCTTCGTCCGCGATAATGACTTTTGGGCGTAAAATCAGCGCGCGGGCCAGACCCAGACGTTGTTTCTGTCCCGGCGCCAGCATATGCGGGTAGTAGCTCACGTGATCGGGCAATAGCCCCACCATACGCATCGTCTCGACAATCTGTTTGCGCCGCTGTTCCGGCTCCAGAACGGTATTAAGGCGCAGGGGGAAGTCAAGAATCTGTGAAATACGTTGACGTGGATTCAGTGACGTTGAAGGGTCCTGAAAAATCATTCGAATACGTTGGCTTCGAAACGAATAGTCGCCGTAATGCAGGGGATGATCGTCAATAAGAAGCTCGCCGCTGGTGGGTTCAATCATGCCGGCCAGCATCTTTGCCAACGTGGATTTGCCGGAACCGTTTTCGCCGATAATGGCCAGGGTCTGACGCTCACGAAGCGTAAAGCTTAATGGTTTCACGGCGTCGACGGTCTGGCGGCGAAACCATCCTGTTCGGTAGCGAAAGGTTTTACTCAGGTTGCGCACTTCAAGCAGAGTTTCCACCATATCACTCTCTCTCCATATTCAGCGGAAAATGACAGGCATAGAGATGATTTTTCGCGCCGGTTAAGCGTGGCGTGATAATGCATTCTCGTTGCGCGTAAGGGCAGCGCGGCCCCAGACGACAACCTATCGGTAACTGCTCCAGTAGCGGGATCGCGCCCGGCAGCGTATTCAGACGGCTTTTATGCGGCATCGCGCTGCCAAAATCCGGAATCGCACGGATAAGCGCCTGCGTATAAGGATGATGTGGTGTCGTCACCAGATCTTTACTTGGCGCGGTTTCTACCGTCTGGCCGCAGTATAAGACGTTGATTTTGTCAGCCCACTGACTCAGCATTTGCAGGTCGTGGCTAATCAACAGAATGGTGGTATTACTGTTTTGATTCAGTCGCGTCAACAGGCGAAAAATTTGCGCCTGCGTCGTCGGTTCCATTGAGTTGGTGGGTTCATCAGCGATCAGGAGTCGCGGTTGATTCGCCAGCGCGATAGCGATCATAACTTTCTGACACTCGCCATCGGTTAGTTCATAGGGAAAACTGCGCATCGCGTCTTTATGATCTTTAATTCCCACCCGGTGCAGTAATTCAATTGCACGCCGTTTACGCCAGCCTAAACGCTGCCACCAGCGGCCTTTATAGGTCCAGGCGGGAATATTTTGCATTAACTGGCGGCCGACGCGTTCGGAAGGATCAAGGCACGACTGCGGCTCCTGGAAGATCATCGACACATTATGCCCGACCAGCTTACGCCGTTCACGAGAGGAGAGGCGCAGCAGATCGATATCATCAAAACGCATACGGTCGGCAGTGACTCGCCAGTTGTCTTTCGCGACGCCGCAAATAGCTTTAGCAATCAAGCTCTTTCCGGAACCCGATTCACCTACCAGGCCGCGAATTTCACCTTCGCTTAATGTCATACTGACGCGATCGACCGCTTTTACCCAACCTTCGCTGGTTTTAAATTCAATGGTGAGATTGCGGATATCCAGTAACGGCATTATTCCACCCCCGCAATAATCGCACGACGAATCCCATCTCCGAGCAGGTTTACCAGTAAAACACTGAGCGTTATCGCCGCGCCGGGTAGCATAACGGTCCACGGCGCGACATAGATTAACTCCAGCGCATCCCCCAACATGGCGCCCCATTCAGGAGAGGGAAGCTGCGCGCCGAGATCTAAAAATCCCAGCGCGGCGATGTCCAGAATCGCCATCGACAGCGCCCGGGTAATTTCGGTGACCAGACCGGCGGTAATATTCGGTAAAATGGCGAACCACAGAATATTCAGTGTTGTCGCGCCATCCAGACGGGCAGCAATGACGTACTCTTTTTCCAGTTCATCATGCACCATGCTATAGACGGAACGTACCATTCGCGGCAACAGGGCCAGCCAGACGGCAAACATCGCGTGTGACAGATGTGGGCCGGCAAATGCCACAACGATAATCGCCAGCAAGAGCGAAGGGATGGAAAGCAGCGTGTCCAGAATATGGTTCAGTACGGCAGAGCGTAAACCGTGGGTCGCGCCTGCCACTACGCCGAGGACTAATCCACATAGCGTAGCCGCCAGCGTTACGATAAACGCGCCGCCGACCGTGGGCGCCGCGCCGCTTAACAGGCGGCTCAGCACATCGCGCCCCAGATCGTCAGTCCCCAGAAAAAAGGAGACTTCGCCATAGCGTGACCAGGAGGGTGGCAGTAGCTGATAGCCCAGAAATTGCTGATCGATACCATAGGGCGCGATCCAGCCGCCAAAAATACACAGCAACGCCAGACCGGCGCATCCATACAGACCCACCATCGCAGGCGCGTCGCTATAAAATTTACGCCAGGCAGTGCGCAGGGTGCCTGGCGGGCGCTTTTCGCTGTAGACGCTATCGTAAGGCATATTTACTCGTTTTATTTTTGTTTACCATGCTTTATGTCTTTTGAAATTTTCAAGCACTATCAATTGGTTATGGATTGTAAGCGTCTCAATTTTGTGTACTTTGCATTAATGTGAAGGTTATCAATTTATGCAAAATGTATACACAGATGTGTATATCCTCTTATGGAGTGTACACATTGCTTGCCGATACAAAATTAAGAAAGGCTCCTGGCAAAAAAAGAGACCAAATCAAGGTCATCTCAGACGCTCATGGTCTCAATGTCAGGCTCTCTACATCCGGCAGTATAACATTCTTTTACCGATACAGATGGAACGGGAACGCTGCTCAACTGACGATTGGCGATTATCCAACCATATCACTATCTCATGCCAGGGAACGCCGTCAGTACTTTAGATCATGGTTAACTGAGGGACTCGATCCTCGTCGCCAGATGGTGCTGGAGAAGAAGAAAAAAACAGAAGCGTTAACCGTAAAAGAACATACGACTACTGGGAGAAGTTTTAGCACTGTACGGAATTTGGGCCAGGGTCATTAAGACCGACAGTGGCGTCTGGCACTAGTTTGAAGTATGGCGCGATCAGGATGTTGCAGTATTTGTAGAAGCGGCGCGCGGCGGCATCCGGGGAATAGTCCGGCTTAAAGTATCTGGCGGAGTTTGTGTTCAGTTGCGGCATTAGTCTTTGGGAGGTTCACAATAAGACAGATCGGAATACTCCGGCATGAGGTGTTGCGTCTTAAACTGCTGCAGCGGGTCAGCAGGGGGAATGATATTTATTAGCTCAGATGTGAGCTGACAGTTACCGATTATTTATACAGTAACTGTCAGTTTACAATATCGTAAAAACCTAACATAGACCTTTTTAAACGTACTTAATGTGATCTCATCTAGTATGAGGTTTTCTTGCTGCCGTGCAACAATACCTACAGCTGCTCCGCAATTTACATCATTAGTGTATTGTTGCAGATCAATGTGACCCGAAAGAGTT
This sequence comes from Salmonella sp. K21076, assembly GCF_039650795.1. Lineage (NCBI taxonomy): Bacteria > Pseudomonadati > Pseudomonadota > Gammaproteobacteria > Enterobacterales > Enterobacteriaceae > Salmonella > Salmonella sp. K21076. The sequence goes on along the minus strand of NZ_JBCLYA010000013.1, from coordinate 13,301 downwards.
TTATAATGAGTGCTGATTGTTTTTTCAAATTCGGACGCTGCGTCTTTACTTATAAAAACACCAGGATATAAGTGCTTCCCAGAAAAAACTCTGGATATTTGTTGTCCCAGCATATGCAGGCAAGCAGATTTGTTGAAGCCTTTCTCTCCCGTTACTAACAAGAAACCACTTTTTTGCTCAACCTGTGAAATATTATAAGCAATATTAGCTACCCTAATAATATCTTTGGCTAGGTTAGTTGCGCCATTTCCGATAGTGGCAGTGCCGGGGGCTGCCCCTCTAATATTGAGGATCGCGGCAGAAATAGGTTTCATCATATTCACCTCTCATGTAGTGATAATGGTTATTATGTGATATTTACTTTTTAATATTTATTTGTTATCACTTACCTGCTGTCCAGTCAATATTAATACATGATTACGCCTGTTTTTACATTAATTTTACTGGTGCGGGATTGTATGATCTTGTTATTACTCAACGTAAGCCTCTGTTTATATATAATAAAATTGGAGAAATCTGTTGACTGTATTTTATTTGCATTAATATAGATATGCTATGAATTATTACTCTTCCGTATTCTCGCCTAACAATGTCAGGCATGCATAATCTAACGTTATTAGATGCTATATCCGTAACCGGGTCTGAGGTGAGCATGGCTAAATTACCGCGCCGTAAATGCAAAGTTTGTCGGGAATGGTTTCCTCCTGCTTACAGCAACGTTGTCTGGTGCTGTCCTGAACATGGTGCTATCTACGCGCTGGAACTGCGTGCCAAAGAAAAGAGTAAAGCCGCAGCCAGGTGTATCAGAGGTAAACACCAGGCGGATAAAGCCGAACGCCAGGCGAACGGTTGCATGCTTAGAGAGCGTCAGGCAGTGTTGTATACACTCAGCAGGAAGATGTTCCGCAAACATCTGCGCTGAAGGCGGTGGCATAAGGGGATGGTCGCTGAAATCGAGCAGGTCATTGAGAAGTGACATAACAAAACGGCTCCCTGTAGGGGAAGCCGTTATAGTGCCGCAGTTTAAGGATCGGCATTGCGCAATTACCGGGATTTTCGTGCCCGTAAACCGGGGAGGTTTGTTTTTCTAATTTTATCCAGCGAGACGTAAAGTATGACTGAGCTATGGTTAGCACTCGGTTTAACACATTAGGTGGTTTGCCTGATAGTTTCTGTAGGAGAGAGTATGATAAAAAAGTAATATTATTTTTAGTATTTTTTTGGTCATTCAGGTGCCGTTGATTTTGTATATCGTGTTGACTCGAGACCTTCAGATGTGATTTTTCGGGATGGTTTTGCTTCTCACGGAAATAACAGGAATCTTCAGCAACATATAAGAGATGACTCCTGTGTATCCGGTAGTCGAGACAGTACTATATTGCGACTATCTCAGATATTAATGAGGCTTATAATATAGCACGATTATATTACTCCAGAGCAACATTTAGCGGCAGGTTGTACAGATACAGAATCCGTGCAGACAATAGTTTCTACAGCCTTCCGCCGTCTGTTGCTTATATTGAGTTATGTGGTATCCAGTTTGGTCATTTTGAGCGAGTGATGATGCGGTTACAAAGTGAGTATGTATCTGTAAATTCTATCCCAATTGAAAATATCCATGAAGCAGTTGAGCTTGTTTACGATAGAAATACAAGTATGGTAAATATTGTTGGAGTGGATTATGAAAAAGAAATTAAAGGTTCTGACTCTTGCTCTTGCGTCAATATCCAGTGTTTGTTATGCAGCTATGGCTGATTATGATACGTATGTGAGTAATGTTCAGATTAACAACCTGTCTTATGGTGTGTATACGTCAGGGGGTAAGGAAACTCAGTTTTTTTGTATCGGACTGAAGCACGGGAGTGAAGCTATTAGTATCAATGCCATGTGTAAAGTGGATGTGTACGGGAATCATAAACAGGGGTTTGATAACATGCTAAATACAGCAAAGTATTATTATACAACAGGGGGGGATGTAAGGATATATTATAAAGAGAATGTTTGGCGCGACCCCGATTTCAAAAGTGCATTCTCTTCCAGGGAATTAATTGCGATAACTACTTGTAGCTCATCAAGTTATTGTATGGGGCCTACGGTGACAAATTAAATGTTGCTGGGTATTAAACGCTCTAAAGAACAGGCTTAATCTTGTTGGTGAGACGATTATGTCTGAACCTTTATCAGGTTCCTGTATGGCTGTAGCGATCTGTGGGGCAACGATATTCAGACCGTTTACTGGAGCGGATTTTGGGATTGTATTTTGAGCATTTGCGGGAACGTTGTTCGTGGCAACAATGCCGCAGATACTGTCACCCCAAAGCACTCCTTCAAGCTTCTGACAACTGTGGGTGGTTTGTTTGATGGAGTGCCTCTTAAGATTAGAACTCTCACCATAAAGGCTGCGCATTTACGTGGCCTTTTTCGTATTCAGGCTAACGGGAAGCACTCACTACGCGCTTTGTTGGATAAATCCAGCCCGTGAAGCCTGTTCCTTTTAGTCAGGACGTTATCATAAGGGGACATACTGGTTGTATGGAAGCGTGATCGCCTGGGTCGCAGTATGCGTCATCTGGTCGTTCTGGTAGAAGAATTGCGCGAACGCGGCGTTAATGTCCGCAGCCTGACCGACAGCATAGACACGTCGACGCCAATGGGGCGATTCTTCTTTCATGTCATGGGCGCACTCGCTGAAATGGAACGTGAATTGATTGTGGAAAGAACCCGCGCTGGACTGGAAGCGGCAAGGGCGAGGGGGCGTAATGGTGGCCGACGACCGAAACTAACATTGGAACAATAGGCGCAGGCCCGGCGTCTGATTGGGTCAGAAGTACCGCGACAGCAGGTAACGATTATTTATGGGGGCTGTCGACGCTGTACAGAAAACTTCCTGCAGCATCACGCAGTGAAACCCGGAGGCGCTGATAGAGAAGATAAATCTCCGGCAATCATCATCGAAGCATGGACTGCCGGAGAAAATAGAAAACAATATGTATATATTTACGTACTAAAAAACGAACTTATCACAAAAATAAAAGCATAACTTTTTGATTTAATGATATTTTTATTGCTTCTTATCGTAAGGCATACCATTCCTTATGTTTCAGAGGGTTAGCCATAGCACCCAAAATATCGGAAATCACATTGACCACAATAACCAGCGACCCAATGACCATCACGCCAGCGGAAATAGCGGCATAGTCCTGCTGACGAATGGCGTGAATTAACCATCGTCCCAGCCCTGGCCAGCTGAAAACCATTTCGGTAATCATCGCCAGCGTTAACATGGTTGAAAACTGCAGACCAAGACGGGGAATGACCGGCGGCAGCGCATTATGCAACACGTGACGGCGTAAAATCGTAAAGCGCGACAAGCCGCGCGTGGCCGCCGCTTTAACGTAGTTCTGATCGTAGACCTCAATAGTGCTGATTCGCATCAGGCGGATCACCTCTGTGGTCGGCGCGACGGAAAGCGTGAGCACCGGTAAAACCATATGTCGTATGGCGCTCATTACCATTTCATCACGCCACGGCGAATCTGAAATCCAGGCGTCAATGATGGCGAAACCGGTAACCGGTTTAACTTCATAAAGCAGGTCAAATCGCCCGGATACCGGCAGCCACCCCAGTGTGAGCGAAAAGAACAGTGTGAGCAGAAGCGCCAGCCAGAAAACCGGAATTGAGAAACCTAATAGCGCCAGCGCGCTGATAAAACGATCCGGCCATTTGCTACGCGTCACGCCAGCCAGCATCCCGACCGGGATGCCGACCATCAGCGCAAAACCAAAGGCGAGAATGCACAGCTCCATCGTGGCGGGAAACACCTCTTTAAGCTGTTCGGAGATCAGCTGGCCGTTAATGCTGGACACGCCAAAGTCCCAGTGCAGCAGACCGTTGAACCAGAAAACCCAGGCATTCCATAATGATGCGCCTTGTAGCGGCGCGTGCGGCGTAAAATAGCTCAGGCTAAAGCCGATAAAGGTCAGGAAGAATAGCGTCACCAGCAACAGCAATAACCGACGCAGGGTGAAGATAATCATGGTTTTTTCACCTCTTCGTGTTTTTCGCGGGAGACGCCGGCAAAAGACGCATTGCCGAACGGGCTTAACACCAGTCCTTTAATATCGTAGCGGTAAGCCTGTAAGCGTAGTGATGATGCCAGCGGCAGTATCGGCAGCTCTTTCTCCAGGATATTCTGCGCTTCGTCATACGCTTCTATGCGCGAAGCCAACTGCTGCGACGACAGTGCCTTACGCAGCACGCTGTCAAATTCAGGGTTACACCAGTGGGCGAAATTGGTTTGCGAATTGATGGCCGCACAGCTTAACAGCGGTCTGAAAAAGCTATCCGGATCGTTGCTGTCCGTGGCCCAGCCGGATAAGGTCAGATCGTGATTCATATCCATCAGGCGCGCCTCCTGAAAACGACCTTCAACCGGCACAATGACCACTTTTACGCCAACTTGCGCCATATCCGCCTGAATAAGCTCCGCCGTTTTTAGCGGGCTTGGGTTCCAGGCCTGAGAACTGGTCGGCACCCAGAGATGCAGCGTAAGATTCTCAATGCCCAGCGCTTTTAGTTGTTCGCGCGATTTTTGCGGATTGTACTCCGTAATTTTGGCATCGTTATCGTAAGCCCATGAGGCTCTCGGTAAAATGGAGGCTGCGGTTTCCGCCGTGCCGTAATAAATCGACTGCATCAGGCGCTGGTTGTTGATCGATAAGGCCAGCGCATGGCGCACTGCGGGATTATTCAACGGCGGCTTGTCGGTGTTAAAGGCCAGATAGGCGATATTCATCCCCGGGCGCAACGTCAGACGCAAACGCGGATCGTCGCGTAAAATAGTTAGCTGGCTGGCGGCGGGCCAGGCCAGAACATCGCATTCACCGGTCAGTAATTTCGATAAACGCCCAATACCCCCGGAGCCTAAATCCACCACCACTTGCGGCATTAGCGGTTTGCCGCGCCAAAACCCATCGTGGCGCTGGAGACGAATAAACTGCCCGGCACGGTACTCCGAAAGCTGGAAAGGCCCGGTGCCGACCGGTTGCCGATCAAGCAGTTCCTGACGATCTTTTCGGCTAAGCTGCGCGGCGTACTCAGCAGACATGACGGAAGCGTAGTGCGTGGCCAGATGCCATAAAAAGGAGGCGTCTGGCTGCGTCAGGCGAAACTCAACGGTGTTATTGTCCAGCTTACGCACGCTTTTTACATTGTCGGCGAACTGTAGGCTATCAAAGTAGGGGAAGCTACTGCCGTTGATGTTATGCCACGGATGTCGACGATCGAAAATCCGCTGAAAGGTAAAGACGACATCATCAGCATTGAGTTTTCGGGTCGGCGTAAACCAGGCGGTTTTTTGAAAGGAAACGTCGCGGCGCAGGTGAAAATGGTACGTTGCCCCGTTATCCAGCACTTCCCAGCTTTCTGCCAGCTCTGGGACTAAACGATAAGTATAGGGATCGACATCCAACAGGCGGTCATATAACTGGGCGGCCAGGGTATCGACGATGAGGCCGCTACTCGCTTTTTGCGGATTAAAGGTGTTGACCTGCCCGCTGACACAATACACAAAGCCGCTATCGCGAATATCTGCACTCGCAGTTTGTTCGGGCGCAGTCGCAGCCGTAGCCTGACTACTCAGTAGACCCGCTATCACGATCAGAGATGATAAAACCAGGCGCATAATAGTTAAGTTTTTGAAGTTCAATTTGCAAAGTGTATCGCACTTCGGCCCGCCACGTAAAAATGTCGGTGGATAACTGGCGTAAATGTCGTCAATTAGCCGGAGAAATAGCTAAAGCTGATGCTTTTTAAGCAAGGCGCGAAACTGGTGGTAGGTGAGCGCCAGCAAATCGGCGGCTCGTTTCTGGTTAAATTTCGCCTGCTGTAAGCTACGTTGCAGCAGCGCTTTTTCCTGTTGCAGTTGAAACTCCCGCAAGTTGAGCGGCAGGTCAGGCGTGGCGGATGCCGCTGGCAGGGCGGGCGCGGGCGGTTCGGCGGGATAGCGTTGAAAAGGATCGATAACAATTTCATCCAAAGGATGTTCGCTGCTGCCGTGGCGATACACTGAACGTTCGACTACGTTTTTCAGCTCGCGGACATTACCCGGCCAGGCGTAATGCAACAACGTTTCTTTTGCCCGATCGGTAAAACCAGGAAATAAGGGCAGACGTAGCTCACGACACATCTGAATAGCAAAATGCTCGGCCATCAGCATGATATCGCTCTGGCGTTCGCGCAGCGGCGGCAGTTGTACAACGTCAAAAGCCAGCCTGTCGAGCAGATCGGCACGAAATGTCCCTTCCTTCACCATGGCGGGTAAATCGGCATTAGTGGCGCATACTAATCGCACATTAACCTGTAACGGTTGGCTGCCGCCGACGCGCTCTAGCTCGCCATATTCAATCACCCGCAGTAGCTTTTCCTGTACCAGCATTGGCGCTGTCGCCAGTTCATCCAAAAACAGCGTGCCGCCATCGGCGCGTTCAAAACGACCGGGATGGCGTTTTTGCGCCCCGGTAAAAGCGCCCGCTTCATGGCCAAACAGTTCGGAGTCCAGCAGATTTTCGTTAAGCGCCGCGCAGTTAAGCGAGATAAGCGGCCCCTGCCAGCGTGAAGAGAGATAGTGCAGGCGATTGGCGATAAGTTCTTTACCCGTACCGCGTTCGCCAATAATCAGCACTGGCTTATCCAGCGGCGCGAGCCGGGAGACTTGTTCCAGTACTTCAAGAAAACAGTTTGCCTCGCCGAGCAGGTTATCTTTAAATTCAGCCATGATGAAAATCGCCACTTGTTAGTGTTTTTCACCACTTTATCCTTTTTGGCTGGCGAGGTAAAACGAAATAATTCCTTAACTATCAATAATATAAAAAGTTGGCACGCAAATTGTATTAATCATGTAGCAGGGCATCGCCCGTTATCAGAACATTATGTGAGGATTGAATTATGGGTATTTTTTCTCGTTTTGCCGACATCGTGAACGCCAATATCAATGCGTTGTTGGAAAAAGCGGAAGATCCGCAGAAGCTGGTGCGCCTGATGATTCAGGAGATGGAAGATACGCTAGTGGAGGTTCGCTCGAACTCCGCGCGAGCTTTAGCGGAAAAGAAACAGTTATCCCGTCGTATTGAACAGGCTACGGCTCAGCAGACCGAGTGGCAGGAAAAAGCGGAACTGGCTCTGCGCAAAGATAAAGACGATCTGGCGCGCGCCGCATTGATTGAAAAACAAAAGCTGACCGATTTAATTGCTACGCTTGAACAGGAAGTCACGCTGGTGGATGACACGCTGGCGCGCATGAAGAAAGAGATTGGCGAGCTGGAAAACAAACTCAGCGAAACACGCGCTCGCCAGCAGGCGCTGATGCTGCGTCATCAGGCGGCAAGTTCTTCCCGCGATGTCCGTCGTCAGCTTGACAGCGGCAAACTGGATGAAGCCATGGCGCGGTTTGAATCCTTTGAACGTCGTATCGATCAAATGGAAGCGGAAGCGGAAAGCCATCGTTTTGGTAAGCAGCAATCGCTGGACCAACAGTTTGCCAACCTGAAAGCCGATGATGAAATCAGCGAGCAGCTGGCGCAGTTGAAAGCCAAAATGAAGCAAGATAATCAATAATGACAATGGCGGCGCCGGTACGCGCCGTCGCTCATCAGCTTTAGGTGTAAGGAGAACGCATGAGCGCGCTATTTCTGGCCATCCCGTTAACCATTTTTGTGTTGTTTGTGTTACCGATTTGGCTGTGGCTGCATTACAGCAACCGCGCCGGTCGGGGAGAACTGTCGCAAAGCGAGCAGCAACGCTTACTGCAACTCACAGACGACGCGCAACGTATGCGCGAGCGCATTCAGGCGCTGGAAGATATTCTTGATGCAGAGCATCCGAACTGGAGAGAGCGCTAATGAGTGGAATCAATCTGAATAAAAAACTATGGCGTATGCCGCAAAAGGGCATGGTGCGTGGCGTTTGCGCCGGGATCGCCGACTACCTTGATGTACCGGTAAAACTGGTGCGTATTCTGGTCGTGCTGTCGATTTTCTTTGGGCTGGCGTTTTTTACCGTAGTGGCCTATATCGTCCTGTCTTTTGTACTGGACCCTATGCCGGATAATCTGGCCGCAGGGAAACCGCAGCCGACCAGCGGCGAACTGCTGGATACCGTAGACAGAGAGCTTGCCGCAGGCGAAAAGCGTTTGCGAGAAATGGAACGCTACGTCACGTCAGATACGTTCACACTGCGTAGTCGTTTCCGTCAACTGTAACTGATATATCGGGAAGGTGAAGATGAATACTCGCTGGCAACGCGCCGGGCAGAAGGTGAAGCCCGGCTTCAAAATAGCAGGTAAGCTGGTTCTGTTGACCGCGTTACGCTACGGGCCTGCCGGCGTGGCGGGATGGGCGGTAAAATCCGTCGCCCGTCGTCCGCTAAAAATGTTGCTGGCGTTTGCGCTGGAGCCAGTACTTCGTAAGGCGGCGAATAAAATTTCGCAGCGTTACAAATAGCGAGTCTGGTCATAATATTTCGTTAAGCTCTGGCGTATAGTGTGTGCGAAATACATTACGTGTCAGGACGGGAGTATGTTGAAAAAAGGAATATTTGCGTTAGCGTTATTCGTAGCCATGCCGCTTTATGCCGCAGAATACTGGATAGATGTCCGCATTCCGGAACAATATCAACGAGAGCATATTCAGGGCGCGATTAATATCCCATTGAAGGAGATTAAATCTCATATCGAAACGGTAGTTCCAGACAGGAACGATACGGTAAAGTTATATTGCAACTCCGGGCGACAGTCGGGCATGGCAAAACAAATGTTGCTTGATATGGGGTATACGCACGCGATGAATATGGGCGGCATCAGTCGTCTTGATATGCCGAAAGTAAAAAAATAGATAATCTATTGCTCAATACTCATACTAACCGCGGCGCTTAATGCGCCGTTGTTGATCTCTCCGGGTAGTTGATAATAACGTTTTTGCACATATCTATAACGCAGGCTCGTTATTATTTTTTCTTCTCTTCAGGCTCAACAGGATGTCAATGAAGCGACTTAAAACTGAACTCAACGCGCTGGTCAATCGTGGGGTAGACAGGCATTTGCGTCTTGCCGTAACCGGGTTGAGCCGCAGCGGTAAAACAGCGTTTATCACGGCGATGGTTAACCAGTTGCTTAATGTCCACGCGGGCGCGCGCTTACCGTTGCTCAGCGCGGTACGCGAAGAACGCCTGCTTGGCGTAAAGCGCGTGCCTCAACGTGATTTTGGTATTCCCCGTTTTACCTACGACGAGGGGATACTTCAGCTTTATGGCAATCCTCCCGCCTGGCCCACACCGACGCGCGGCGTCAGTGAGATTCGGCTGGCGTTGCGCTATCGCTCAAACGACTCGCTGCTGCGCCATTTTAAAGATACCTCGACATTGTATCTGGAGATTGTGGACTATCCAGGGGAATGGTTACTCGATCTGCCCATGCTGGCTCAGGATTATTTAAGCTGGTCCCGTCAGATGAACGGCTTGTTACAAGGGCAACGCGCTGAGTGGGCCGCAAAATGGCGGCAACTTTGCGACGGGCTCGATCCGCTGGCGCCCGCCGATGAAAATCGGCTGGCGGAGATTGCCGCCGCCTGGACGGATTATTTGCATCAGTGTAAATCGCAGGGATTGCATTTTATTCAGCCTGGACGGTTTGTTTTGCCGGGCGATATGGCGGGCGCGCCAGCGTTGCAGTTTTTCCCGTGGCCGGATGTGGACGCCTTCGGCGAGTCAAAACTGGCGCAGGCGGATAAACAGACCAACGCTGGAATGCTGCGCGAACGCTTTAACTACTATTGCGAAAAGGTGGTCAAAGGGTTCTACAAAAATCATTTTCTACGCTTTGATCGCCAGATTGTGCTGGTCGACTGTCTGCAACCGCTTAATAGCGGGCCGCAGGCGTTTAATGATATGCGTCTCGCTTTAACGCAGCTGATGCAAAGTTTTCACTATGGTCAGCGAACTCTGTTTCGCCGCTTGTTTTCGCCGGTGATTGATAAATTGCTGTTCGCCGCGACGAAAGCCGACCATGTCACCCTCGACCAACATGCCAATATGGTGGCCTTGCTCCAGCAGCTTATTCAGGATGCCTGGCAAAATGCCGCGTTTGAAGGCATTAGTATGGATTGCCTGGGGCTGGCGTCGGTACAGGCGACCACCAGCGGCGTGATTGAGGTCAACGGTGAAAAAATCCCGGCTTTACGTGGAAACCGTTTGAGTGACGGCGCGCCGTTAACCGTGTACCCCGGCGAAGTGCCTTCGCGTTTGCCGGGACAAGCGTTTTGGGATAAGCAGGGCTTTCAGTTCGAAGCCTTTCGTCCGCAGGTAATGGATGTTGATAAACCATTACCACACATTCGTCTGGACGCTGCGCTGGAGTTTTTAATAGGAGATAAGCTGCGATGAGCGAACCGTTAAAACCGCGTATTGATTTTGCAGAACCGCTAAAGGAGGAACCTACATCGGCCTTCAAAGCGCAGCAAACTTTCAGCGAAGCGGAGTCGCATACATTTGCGCCTGCGGCTATCGATGAGCGCCCGGAAGACGAAGGCGTGGCAGAAGCGGCGGTCGATGCCGCGCTGCGCCCCAAACGCAGCCTGTGGCGTAAAATGGTGATGGGAGGGCTGGCGCTGTTTGGCGCGAGCGTGGTCGGGCAAGGCGTACAGTGGACAATGAATGCCTGGCAAACTCAGGACTGGGTCGCTTTAGGCGGCTGTGCCGCAGGCGCGCTGATCGTTGGCGCTGGCGTGGGATCGGTGGTCACGGAGTGGTGGCGATTATGGCGCTTGCGCCAGCGGGCGCATGAGCGCGATGAGGCGCGTGAACTGTTACATAGCCATAGCGTCGTGAAAGGTCGCGCATTTTGCGAAAAACTGGCGCAGCAGGCGGGGATTGATCAATCACATCCGGCATTACAACGTTGGTATGCCGCTATTCACGAAACGCAAAACGACAGGGAAATCGTCGGCTTGTATGCGCATCTGGTACAGCCGGTACTTGACGCGCAGGCGCGACGTGAGATTAGCCGTTTCGCCGCGGAATCGACTCTGATGATCGCTGTCAGTCCGTTAGCGTTGGTGGATATGGCGTTTATTGCCTGGCGTAATTTACGCCTGATTAACCGCATCGCAACGCTGTATGGCATTGAACTTGGTTATTACAGCCGCCTTCGTCTGTTCCGTCTGGTGTTGCTGAATATCGCGTTTGCGGGGGCCAGTGAGCTGGTGCGTGAAGTCGGTATGGACTGGATGTCTCAGGATCTGGCCGCACGCCTGTCTACGCGCGCGGCGCAGGGGATTGGCGCAGGCCTCCTTACCGCTCGACTGGGAATAAAAGCGATGGAGCTATGTCGACCATTGCCGTGGGCCGATAACGATAAACCACGTCTCGGTGATTTTCGTCGTCAGCTTATCGGTCAGCTAAAAGAGACGCTGCAAAAGAGTAAGTCGTCGCCTGAGAAATGACCTTCCACAGGGCGCTGATTGCCTGGCTTTACGCCGCAGCGCCCGTTTTTCCGCCATGCTGTCAATATTTGTTGACAGAATCCTTCCTGCCAGCCGAATAGTGGCTTATCATCTATTTAATGGTTCATTATTCAGGTGAAGGTTCCCATGCGTCTGGAAGTCTTTTGTGAAGACCGACTTGGTCTGACCCGCGAATTACTTGATTTACTGGTGTTACGTAGCATTGATTTACGCGGAATCGAGATTGATCCCATTGGGCGAATTTATCTTAATTTTGCTGAGCTGGAATTCACCGACTTCAGCAGCCTGATGGCCGAAATCCGCCGTATTTCCGGCGTAACGGATGTCCGTACCGTTCCCTGGATGCCGTCCGAACGTGAACATCTGGCCCTGAGCGCGCTGCTTGAGGCGTTGCCGGAGCCGGTGCTCTCATTGGATATGAAGAGTAAAGTGGAGATGGCGAACCCGGCGAGTTGTCAACTTTTTGCCCAGAGCCAGGAGCGAATGCGGCACCATACCGCCGCACAATTAATCAACGGCTTCAATTTTCAGCGCTGGCTGGACGGTAACCCGCAAAGCTCCCATAACGAACATGTCGTGATCAACGGGCAAAACTTCCTGATGGAGATTACGCCGGTACATTTACAAAACGAAAATGACGAATACGTGTTGACCGGGGCGGTCGTGATGTTGCGTTCCACGATTCGTATGGGACAGCAGCTACAGAATTTGTCCACGCAGGATCTGAGCGCGTTTAGTCAGATTATTGCCGTGAGCGCAAAGATGAAGCACGTCGTTGAGCAGGCGCGCAAACTGGCGATGCTCAGCGCGCCGCTGCTGATTACCGGCGATACGGGAACCGGCAAAGATCTTTTCGCCTATGCCTGTCATCAGGCAAGCCCTCGTTCAGCGAAACCGTATCTGGCGCTCAACTGCGCTTCAATCCCGGAAGATGCGGTAGAAAGCGAACTATTTGGCCATGCGCCGGAAGGTAAAAAAGGCTTTTTTGAACAGGCGAATGGCGGCTCGGTGCTGCTGGATGAAATTGGCGAAATGTCACCGCGTATGCAGGCGAAGCTGCTGCGTTTTCTCAATGATGGTACGTTCCGTCGTGTCGGCGAAGATCACGAAATTCATGTTGATGTCCGCGTTATCTGCGCCACGCAGAAAAATCTGGTGGAGCTGGTGCAAAAAGGACTGTTCCGCGAAGATCTCTATTATCGACTTAACGTTCTGACGCTTAATTTGCCGCCGTTGCGCGATTGTCCGCAGGATATTATGCCGTTGACCGAACTGTTCGTGGCGCGTTTTGCCGACGAACAGGGCGTTCCACGACCGAAACTGTCTGCCGATCTGAGTACGGTCCTCACTCGTTACGGCTGGCCGGGTAACGTTCGCCAGCTTAAAAATGCGATTTATCGGGCGCTGACGCAACTGGAAGGGTATGAGCTGCGTCCGCAGGACATCCTGTTGCCTGACTACGATGCCGCGACGGTGGCAGTCGGCGAGGATGCGATGGAAGGTTCGCTGGATGACATTACCAGTCGTTTCGAACGTTCTGTCCTTACTCAGCTTTATCGTAGCTATCCGAGTACGCGTAAACTGGCGAAACGGTTGGGGGTATCGCATACCGCGATTGCCAATAAGCTGCGTGAATATGGTCTGAGCCAGAAGAAGGGTGAAGAGTAGAAAAATAAATATCCTCCGGCATAGCCGGAGGTTTTTCTGATGCGCCTGTAAGGCTCTCTTACCAGCCGCGCCCTAACAGGCGCATACGATCTGACATTTGCATCAAACTTCGTTACTTAC
>NZ_JBCLYA010000012.1:0-26603 GCF_039650795.1 Salmonella sp. K21076 | reverse complement strand
TATATTACGCTTTCCTCTTTCAGAGTCAACCCTGAATTTCAGGATTTTTCTCTTCAACCGACCGGCTGTTTGTGTGAAGTGATTCACATCCGCCGTGTCGATGGAGGCGCATTATAGGGATCCCATTTTTTTGCACAAGCGTTTTTTGGATCTTTTTTCTGTTTGTTGATTTTTCATCCCTTTCGCTCCATTCCTGCGCAAAGTGGCGATTTTTTGATGCTATCTCCCCTTGCACAACGCCGTTAAAGCAACCAAAGTCTTCATGACTATTCATTTATGATGAGGTAGACATGTCTGACACATTACGTCCTTATAAGGATCTTTTTCCTGAAATCGGTCAGCGCGTGATGATCGATACCAGCAGCGTGGTTATTGGCGATGTCCGTCTGGCGGATGATGTCGGGATCTGGCCGCTTGTGGTGATTCGCGGCGATGTGAATTACGTTGCGATAGGGGCTCGTACGAACATTCAGGATGGCAGCGTTCTTCACGTAACCCACAAGTCTCCATCCAATCCACACGGCAACCCATTAATCATTGGCGAAGATGTTACCGTTGGCCATAAAGTTATGCTGCACGGCTGTACCATCGGTAACCGCGTACTGGTCGGTATGGGCTCCATTGTGCTGGATGGCGCGATAATAGAAGATGACGTAATGATTGGCGCGGGAAGCCTGGTGCCGCAGCACAAACGGCTGGAAAGCGGCTATTTATATCTTGGCAGTCCGGTAAAACAGATCCGCCCCCTGAGCGATGCTGAGAGATCGGGCCTGCAGTACTCCGCCAATAACTATGTAAAATGGAAAGACGACTATCTTTCTCAGGATAACCATATCCAACCGTGATCGTCTTCCTGCTGGGCCAGGATTAATGCTTCAGCCTCTTCTTCCAGGTCCCAGCGATACTCACGAAAAATGGCCAGCCATTGCTCCGCTGTTTCTCCACCAAAGCGATACGCCAGTACATCTTTTTTTATCGCACACGTGATTTGCATCCCATTGACCAGGGCGGGAAAGATGATAGCGCTGGCGGCAGTATCCCATTCTTCGCGGTCAGGGAATTGTATGGCCTGGTTCACGCTAATAATTCCTGCTGTAGCAGCTTAATCACTGGCTCGACCTGCGGTAATACACCGTGCCAAAGCAAAACGGCATGTGCAGCCTGCCCCACCAGCATTCCCAGCCCATCTGCGTAGCGTTTCGCGCCCTGTTGTACACACCAGGAGAGAAATGGCGTATTCCCTTTTTGATAGAACATGTCATAGCAACAGAGGGAAGGATGAATAAGTGACGCCGGAATCGCCGGGATTTCGCCCCGTATGCCGCTGGAGGTCGCATTAATAATCAGGTCAAACTCACAACCATCCAGCTTGTCCATATCCATAGCATGAACGCTGCCGGTATGAGCAAAGATTTTCGCCAACGCTTCGGCACGTGAAGCTGTACGGTTAGTGATAGTGACCGCACAATCCAAAGAAAGCAGGGGTAACAGCACGCCCCGGGATGCGCCGCCCGCGCCAATCAGCAAAATACGCAATCCTGGGCGGATAAAATTTAAACGTTCGAGATCGCTTAATAAACCGATACCGTCAGTATTGTCGCCAAGCAAACGACCATCTTCCAGCCGTTTTAATGTATTGACGGCTCCCGCCAGCGATGCTCGTTCCGTTAACTCATCCGAACGCGCAAACGCCTCCTCTTTAAAAGGTACTGTGATGTTTGCGCCTTTTCCCCCTGCCGCGAAAAAGGCATCAAGCGTATTAATGAAATTATTAATGGGGGCCAGCACGCGACCATAGGGGTGAACAATATCTAGCTGCTGAGCAAATTGCTGATGAATAAATGGCGATTTGCTGTGCGCAATCGGATTTCCAAAAACAGCATAGGCTTCCATCATATTACCCCTGTCGAAATAGTTCGCCCGTCAGAGCATCGCGGATTTCTGAAGGATTTAAACGCCCACCCGTTGCGCCTTCAACCACCGGAAAATCATCGCCAAATTGCGCACGCACCTCTTCAACGGTACGGCATGGCGGTAATCCGCTCAGATTGGCGCTGGTGGAAACCAGCGGTTTGCCATACGCATTGCATAGCGCGACCACCAGCGGGTGGTTGGTAACACGAACGGCCAGGGAATCAAAACGTCCCGTGAGCCACCGCGGCGTTGTCGCGGGCGCAGGAAAAACAAACGTTACCGGCCCGGGCCAGCAATCAAATACCGCTTTACGCTGTGCGGCGGTAAGTATGCTGTCATCAATATAAGGTTTTAACTGCTCAAAGCTGGCGGCAATCAAAATGAGTCCCTTATCGACGGGCCGTTGTTTTAACGCCAGCAGGCGCGTAACGGCTGTTTCACTATCGGGATCGCAGCCGACGCCGAAAACGGCTTCTGTTGGATAAGCGATGACATTTTCTTTATTCAGGAGATCTACCACCGCGGCGCTAGATCCTGTTGGCAGGTTATTATTCACTTGTTTATTCCACCGGAACCGGCTTTCCACATTGTTTACTGGCGCAAAAGCGCTTCACGCCCTGCGCGGTTTTCTTTTCGATGAGTAGCGAATAATGGCACTCGGGGCATTCCCCCGCAACCGGTGTGAAGTTAATGACGAACTGACATTCCGGGTAGCGATCGCAGGAATGAAAGATTTTACCGTAACGAGAACGGCGCTGGACCAAATGTCCTTGCTGGCAGGCTGGACAGGCAATCGCCGTTTCATCCGGTTTATCAATAACCACTGTATGTTCACATTGCGGATACTGACTGCATCCGATGAACATGCCAAAGCGCCCCTGACGCAGCACCAGTACGGCGCCACACTCAGGACACAGTTGCCCCTCCAGAATTTTAACGATATGTCCGTCCGCCTGACTTTTCAGCGGACGAACGTAATCGCATTCCGGATAGCGAGAACAGCCGAGAAACGGACCATGTTTCCCGGAACGAATTACCAGTTCGGCCCCGCACTGCGGGCAGGGCTCATTTTTACGCACCGAAAACAGTGCTGATTTAGCCATATTCACTCATGCAGCATTAACACCTATCAATGCAGCATACCTTCATTTACCTCAAAGAGTAATTCTTCCATTTGCTGATAGGCGTTTTCACAGCCCGGAATGTTGAATAACACCATCAAAATAACCCATTTCAAGTCTTCCAGGTCAAACTCTGCGGTATCCAGCGCCAGCACACGCTCAATCACCATTTCTCGTGTTTCGAGGTTTAGCACCTGAATCTGCTCAAGGAATAACAGGAACCCCCGGCAACTGGCATCAAGCCTTTCACATTCTTCAACCGTATAAATGCGCATTGAAAGAGGGTCGGAAGCAAGTTGCATGGGTTCCGCGAGGCCATCCTGATAGTCAGCGAGTTTTTCCAGCCACAGCAGCGCATTGTAGATGTCTTCGCGATCAAACCCAGCGTCGGTGAGATCACGCTCCAGTCTGTCCTGATCCACGCGCAGCTCGGCTTCGTTATGGATGTATGTTTCAAACAAATACATTAGTACGTCGAACATGGCTTGCCCTCCTTAATCGGACATAGCCGCCGGGTACAGCTGCGATCCATCCTGCTAACTCCAGTTCGAGTAGCTGAGCCACTACCGCTGGCACAGGTTGGCCGGCACGTTCAGCGACGACGTCAACAGGTGTTACCTCATCTCCTACGTTAGTCAGGAGCTCAGGAAATGGCAATGCCGCCTCATCCTGATTTAGTGAATAAAGTGAATTTTCCGCCGTAGTTGGCAACCAGTGTAAGCCGTATTGCAAATTTTCCAGAATATCCTCCGGCGTCGTCACAAGCGTGGCCCCTTGTTTAATTAACCAGTGCGTGCCTTCGCTTCCCGGACTACCGATAGGGCCTGGTAATGCAAAAACGTCCCGCCCCTGTTCAAGCGCGCAGCGCGCCGTCACCAACGAACCGCTGCGCAACGCCGCCTCAATCACCAGTACGCCTTTGCTCAGTCCGCTGATGATACGGTTTCTGCGAGGAAAATTTTGCGATAGCGGAGGCGTTGAAAGCGGAAATTCTGAGACCACTGCGCCGCCAGTGGCAATCAAGTTTTCAGCCAGCATGGCATGTCGGCGAGGATAAATCTTTGCCAAGCCATTCCCTAACACCGCTACACTTTTTCCCCCCATACTCATCGCGGCGTTGTGTGCTACGCCATCAATTCCTCGGGCAAGGCCGCTGGTGATCGTCAAACCGCTTTTCGCAAGGCTTTCGCAAAGCAGACGTCCCCAGCGTTCTCCATACCAGGAGTGGCTCCGGCTCCCGACGACGGCAAGTTGGCAGGTATGCAGACAGGCAGGATCGCCGTCAATAAAAATAGCGCCGGGATAATCGTCAATAGCACGCAGTTGAGGAGGATAAATCTCACTATCCGCACACAGAAAATGGTGCTGCGGTAGTTCAAGCCAGCGTAACGTCTCATCAAGCACACCTGCTGGAAGCTGTAAAAAACGTTCAGCTTGCCGCGCAGTAAGACCAGCCTCCTGAAGGTGCGTGCGATTTATCTGAGGCTGGCGAATAAGCGAATTCGCCATGTTCAACATCGCCTCGCCATAAAGGTCGCCGACGTACATTAAACGTAACCAAATTTCGGTACGGGCCATCCTTTCCCTCCCCTGCCACAAGCAGTCTGAACAATCTTTGCGATTGGTCACTGATGCTGTCAATCAGGTGGGGATTTGTCTAGAATAGAGGTAATAATCTTTTCAACTCCTGAACACAACTCTGGATAATTATGTCAGTTTTGCAAGTGTTACATATTCCGGACGAGCGCCTTCGCAAAGTCGCAAAGCCGGTTGAAGAAGTGAATGCAGAAATTCAGCGTATCGTCGATGATATGTTCGAAACGATGTACGCGGAAGAAGGTATCGGTCTGGCCGCAACGCAGGTCGATATCCACCAGCGGATCATCGTGATTGACGTTTCGGAAAACCGCGACGAGCGCCTGGTACTCATTAACCCGGAATTGCTGGAGAAAAGTGGCGAAACGGGTATAGAAGAAGGCTGTCTGTCGATCCCGGAACAGCGCGCTTTAGTGCCGCGCGCCGAGAAAGTGAAAATCCGCGCGCTGGATCGCAACGGCAACCCGTTTGAGCTTGAAGCGGATGGTTTGCTGGCAATCTGCATTCAGCATGAGATGGATCACCTGGTCGGTAAACTGTTTATCGATTATTTGTCGCCGCTGAAGCAACAACGTATTCGTCAGAAAGTAGAAAAACTCGACCGCCTGAACGCCCGGGCTTAAAGGACAAGAACCAACGTGTCAGATTCACTACGTATTATTTTTGCGGGTACACCTGACTTTGCAGCGCGTCATCTCGACGCGCTGTTAACTTCTGGACATAACATTGTCGGCGTATTTACCCAACCCGATCGTCCAGCAGGTCGCGGCAAAAAGTTGATGCCCAGCCCGGTAAAAGTGCTGGCGGAAGAAAAAGGCCTGCCCGTTTTCCAGCCCGTGTCGCTTCGTCCTCAGGAAAACCAGCATCTGGTGGCTGACTTACATGCCGACGTCATGGTTGTCGTAGCATATGGTCTGATTCTCCCAAAGGCAGTGCTGGATATGCCCCGTCTCGGATGTATCAACGTTCACGGTTCGCTGCTTCCACGCTGGCGCGGCGCGGCGCCTATTCAGCGCTCACTCTGGGCAGGCGATGCGGAAACCGGCGTCACAATTATGCAGATGGATGTAGGGCTGGATACCGGCGACATGCTGTATAAACTTGCGTGCCCGATTACCGCAGAAGATACCAGTGGCTCACTGTATAATAAGTTGGCTGAACTTGGCCCACAGGGGTTAATTACCACACTAAAACAACTGGCGGACGGCACAGCGACGCCTGAAGCGCAGAATGAAGCGCTGGTCACTCATGCGGAAAAGCTCAGTAAAGAAGAAGCGCGTATCGACTGGTCTCTCTCCGCAGCACAGCTGGAGCGTTGCATTCGCGCCTTTAATCCGTGGCCAATGAGCTGGCTGGAAATCGACGGCCAGCCGGTAAAAGTCTGGCAGGCATCCGTCATTGAGGACGCCACGCAGTCGCTGCCGGGAACCATTCTGGCCGCGACGAAACAGGGCATTCAGGTTGCAACAGGCAAGGGGATATTAAATTTGCTTTCGCTTCAGCCTGCCGGCAAAAAAGCGATGAGCGCCCAGGATCTGTTAAATTCACGCCGGGAATGGTTTATCCCTGGTAACCGCCTTGCCTGACGGTCACGTCTTTATACGCCCGGTGTTACCGGGCATTTTTATTTTATACATATGAAAAAACAAAACAATTTACGTAGTCTGGCAGCACAGGCCGTTGAACTGGTCGTCGAACAGGGACAATCATTAAGTAATGTGCTCCCGCCGCTGCAACAAAAAGTCGCCGATAAAGACAAAGCGCTACTTCAGGAGCTGTGCTTTGGCGTCCTGCGCACCCTTTCACAGCTGGAATGGCTGATCAATAAGCTGATGTCTCGTCCAATGACCGGCAAGCAGCGTACAGTGCATTACTTAATTATGGTCGGCTTTTATCAGTTGCTGTACACCCGCGTCCCTCCCCATGCGGCGCTGGCTGAAACCGTTGAAGGCGCGGTCTCCATCAAACGTCCGCAGTTGAAAGGGTTAATTAACGGCGTCCTGCGCCAGTTCCAGCGCCAGCAGGAAACGTTGCTTAATGAGTTTGCGACCAGCGATGCGCGCTTTTTACATCCCGGTTGGCTGGTAAAGCGTTTGCAAAATGCTTACCCCACACAGTGGCAACGCATTATTGAAGCGAATAACCAGCGTCCACCTATGTGGCTACGTGTAAATCGTACACACCACACCCGCGACGGTTGGCTTGGCTTACTTGAAGACGCAGGCATGAAGGGATATCCCCATCCCGATTATCCCGACGCTGTGCGTCTGGAAACGCCAGCTCCGGTACATGCTTTACCCGGTTTTGCTGAGGGTTGGGTAACTGTCCAGGATGCCTCTGCGCAGGGATGTGCGGTTTTTCTCGCTCCTCAGAACGGTGAGCACATTTTAGACTTGTGCGCCGCGCCCGGCGGTAAAACCACGCATATTCTCGAAGTGGCCCCCGAAGCAGACGTGTTGGCGGTTGATATTGATGAACAACGGCTCTCCCGCGTTTACGACAACCTAAAGCGCCTTGGGATGAAAGCGACAGTTAAACAAGGGGATGGACGTTATCCCGCCCAATGGTGCGGCGAGCAGCAGTTTGACCGTATTCTGCTGGATGCGCCCTGCTCCGCAACCGGCGTCATTCGCCGTCATCCAGATATCAAATGGCTGCGTCGCGATCGCGATATCGCGGAACTGGCGCAATTACAGGCGGAAATTCTTGATGCCGTCTGGCCGCGCCTGAAGCCCGGCGGGACGCTGGTTTATGCCACCTGTTCCGTACTGCCGGAAGAAAACCGCGATCAGATCAAAGCCTTTTTGCAACGCACTCCCGATGCCGCGCTCAGCGAAACGGGAACACCTGATCAGCCAGGACAGCAAAATCTGCCGGGCGGCGAAGAAGGTGATGGGTTCTTTTACGCTAAGCTAATCAAGAAGTGATGAGATAACGGGCCACGACTGATGAAAATTATCATACTGGGCGCAGGGCAAGTTGGTGGAACACTGGCGGAAAACCTGGTCGGCGAAAACAACGACATCACGGTGGTTGATACCAACGGCGAACGATTACGCAGTTTGCAAGATAAGTTCGATCTACGCGTAGTTCAGGGGCATGGTTCGCATCCCCGCGTGTTGCGCGAAGCGGGCGCTGACGATGCGGATATGCTGGTCGCTGTCACCAGTTCAGATGAAACTAATATGGTTGCCTGTCAGGTAGCCTATTCACTCTTCAACACCCCAAACCGTATCGCCCGCATTCGCTCCCCGGACTATGTTCGCGATGCGGATAAACTCTTTCATTCTGAAGCGGTTCCGATTGATCATCTGATCGCGCCGGAGCAGTTGGTTATCGATAATATTTATCGTCTGATCGAGTATCCGGGAGCATTACAGGTTGTAAACTTTGCCGAAGGGAAAGTCAGTCTGGCAGTAGTAAAAGCCTACTATGGCGGTCCACTAATAGGTAACGCGCTCTCGACAATGCGAGAGCATATGCCGCATATCGATACCCGCGTTGCCGCAATTTTCCGTCATGACAGACCAATCCGTCCTCAGGGCTCGACTATCGTGGAAGCAGGGGATGAAGTCTTCTTTATTGCGGCTTCACAGCATATCCGTGCAGTAATGAGCGAATTACAGCGTCTGGAAAAACCCTACAAGCGCATCATGCTGGTGGGCGGCGGCAATATCGGCGCCGGGCTGGCAAGGCGTCTGGAAAAAGACTATAGCGTTAAATTGATCGAACGCGATCAACAACGCGCCGCAGAACTGGCTGAGAAGCTGCAAAACACGATCGTCTTTTTTGGCGACGCTTCCGATCAGGAATTGCTGGCGGAGGAGCATATTGATCAGGTCGATCTCTTTATCGCAGTCACTAACGATGACGAAGCCAATATCATGTCCGCGATGTTGGCTAAGCGGATGGGCGCCAAAAAAGTGATGGTGCTGATTCAGCGTCGAGCTTATGTCGATCTTGTGCAGGGTAGCGTTATAGATATTGCGATTTCTCCGCAGCAGGCCACCATCTCTGCATTACTGAGCCATGTGCGTAAAGCAGATATCGTCGGCGTTTCCTCACTACGTCGCGGGGTTGCCGAAGCCATCGAAGCCGTCGCGCACGGCGATGAAAGCACTTCCCGCGTGGTTGGCCGCGTCATTGACGAAATAAAACTGCCGCCAGGCACCATTATTGGCGCGGTCGTTCGCGGTAATGATGTCATGATTGCTAATGACAATTTGCGCATTGAACAAGGCGATCACGTCATTATGTTTTTGACCGATAAAAAGTTTATTACCGACGTCGAACGTCTGTTCCAGCCAAGTCCTTTCTTCCTCTAATTTAAGGGGCGCTCATTCAGCGCCCTTTTTAATTCCCTTTATTTATCAAGGTTTAATTTATTTCGCTAAACAGAAGCCGTAAATGGAAAATGCCTTAGCATTTGTTAAACTTATAACGTCAGCTGCATAGGGAGAATAAAAATGAGTTTTATTAAAGAATTCCGCGAATTCGCGATGCGCGGGAATGTTGTGGATTTGGCAGTGGGTGTCATTATTGGCGCGGCATTCGGTAAGATTGTTTCTTCACTGGTTGCCGATATCATTATGCCGCCGTTGGGATTGTTAATCGGCGGGATCGACTTTAAACAATTTGCTTTTACGTTACGCGAAGCGCAGGGAGATATTCCGGCGGTCGTCATGCATTACGGCGTGTTTATCCAGAACGTATTTGATTTTGTGATTGTGGCGTTTGCTATCTTTGTTGCCATTAAGCTTATCAACAGACTCAACCGTAAAAAAGCAGAAGAGCCGGCAGCTCCGCCCGCGCCTTCTAAAGAGGAAGTGTTATTGGGCGAAATCCGCGATCTGCTGAAAGAACAAAATAACCGTTCTTAATAAGCAGAAGGCCAGTGGTAAAAAAGTCACTTACTTTCTTGCCACTGGCCTCCCAGTTCCCCCGGTTACCGTGTTTACCTTTACGCAGATAACTTCCTTTGCCTTTCTTATTTTTTTCAACGCGTTGCCTGAAAAGGGGATCGTGTAACAATGCCTCGATGGCATTGTCCTTTATCTGCCCTTTCTTATGTTGATAACGACTCATAATATCTCCCGTTTGTATAAATTATACGGCGCGAGTGTAGTCCCGCCGGTTCAATAAATCAACATACTGATTTCGCCCCACTGGCCCCCTGTTCCAGGGCTTCCAGAATGGAACAATAGACGCTACTGTGGGCCGTTCCGCAACAAGCATCATTAAGCCTTTGTAACGAACGCTGCATCGTTTGCAGTTCCGCAATCCTGGCTTCAACCTCCTGCAATCGTTCTTGCACAATACTTTTTGACTCCTGACAGGTATGGTGCTCAGGATCAATTCTGATCGATAAAAGTTCGCGGATCGACTCAAGCGTGAAACCCAACTGCCGCGCATAACGAATAAACTTGAGACGCTGCAGATCGTTTTCGGTATACAGACGAAACCCGCCTTCAGTACGTACCTCATGATCCATCATCTGCTGTTTTTCATAGTAGCGAATGGTATCAGGCGTTACGTCTGCCAGCTTTGCCAGCTCACCAATGCGATACATACAAGCTCCGTTAATTATCGTTGATTTTATGCAGCAGTTTTTCTGCATACTCACCGTGTAAAAAATCGGTACTCAACCCAGCCTGCCGAAGTTTTAGTTCAAGCAGCGAGAGCTGGCGACTAACCTGATGGTATTGAGGGTCATCTTCCCGGATACTGTTGAGGATATCAAGTAACTGAATAGCGTCTCTGCGCTGCTCCAGTTCAGGGGGAAGACAGCCCGCATTCTTCAGTAAGCGATAACCCGCACGAAGTTCCGCTGGCACATGAGAATCATCATCCAGAATAAGCGGTTCGCCGCGGCCAGGCAGATTATCAAACTCGCCTTTACGCTGTGCCTCGATAATATGACGCTCTGCCCACTGGTCAAGTAACCACATACGTCGCTCCAGGGATTGAACGAAAAGAATACAATTATTGTAGATATGTGGGGTTCAGGAGGATATAAAAAAACCCGCCGAAGCGGGTTTTTTACGTTACTACAGATTACTCTGCAGCAGCTTCTGTTTTCTCTGAACGATCAACCAGCTCGATGTATGCCATCGGCGCGTTGTCGCCTGCACGGAAGCCACACTTCAGAATGCGAGTGTAACCACCGGCGCGGCTCGCGAAACGCGGGCCCAGCTCGTTAAACAGTTTTGCCACGATCTCGTTATCACGAGTACGGGCGAATGCCAGACGACGATTAGCAACGCTATCAGTCTTGGCAAGAGTAATCAGCGGCTCAACTACGCGACGCAGCTCTTTCGCTTTAGGCAGGGTCGTCTTGATGATTTCATGACGAACCAGTGAACCTGCCATGTTGCGGAACATAGCCTGGCGATGGCTGCTGTTGCGGTTCAGTTGACGACCACTCTTACGATGGCGCATGACCTTATCCTTCTCAGTAAAACCTTAACCTGTGATCCGGTTACTCGTCAGCGATGCTTGCCGGTGGCCAGTTTTCCAGGCGCATACCCAGAGACAGTCCACGGGAAGCCAGCACGTCTTTAATCTCGGTAAGAGATTTTTTACCCAGGTTAGGCGTCTTAAGAAGCTCAACCTCGGTACGCTGTACCAGATCACCGATATAGTGGATAGCTTCTGCCTTGAGGCAGTTAGCAGAGCGGACAGTCAATTCCAGATCGTCAACAGGGCGCAGCAGGATCGGATCGAATTCTGGTTTCTCTTCTTTCACTTCCGGTTGACGTACATCACGTAAATCAACGAAAGCTTCCAGTTGTTCAGCCAGGATGGTTGCCGCACGACGAATCGCCTCTTCAGGATCGATTGTGCCGTTGGTTTCCATTTCGATGACCAGCTTGTCCAGGTCGGTACGCTGTTCTACACGCGCTGCTTCAACATTGTAGGCAATACGCTCTACAGGGCTGTAGCAGGCGTCGACCAGCAGACGGCCGATTGGGCGCTCATCTTCTTCCGAATGAATTCGGGTAGAAGCCGGCACATAACCACGACCGCGCTGAACTTTGATACGCATACTAATAGACGCGTTTTCATCGGTCAGGTGGCAGATCACGTGCTGCGGCTTGACGATTTCGACATCCCCATCATGGGTGATATCGGCTGCAGTCACAGGGCCAATGCCAGATTTATTCAAGGTAAGAATAACTTCATCTTTACCCTGAACTCTCACCGCCAGCCCTTTCAGGTTGAGCAGGATTTCCAGGATGTCTTCCTGAACGCCTTCTTTGGTGCTGTACTCATGTAGTACACCATCAATCTCAACCTCGGTCACCGCGCAACCCGGCATCGATGAGAGCAGAATACGGCGCAGTGCGTTACCCAGAGTATGGCCGAAGCCACGCTCTAAAGGCTCAAGGGTCACCTTGGCGTGCGTCGAACTCACTTGCTCGATATCTACCAGGCGCGGTTTTAGAAACTCTGTCACAGAACCCTGCATTGTGTCCTCTCTTTGGTACTAAGCTTTACTTGGAGTAAAGCTCGACGATCAGGTGTTCGTTAATGTCCGCAGACAGATCAGAACGCTCAGGCTTACGCTTGTACGTACCTTCCATCTTGCCAGCATCAACTTCCAGCCAGGTTGGCTTTTCACGCTGCTCAGCCAGCTCCAGAGCGGCTTTCACGCGAGACTGCTTCTTCGCTTTCTCACGAATGCTAACAACGTCATTCGGACTAACCTGATAAGAAGCGATGTTAACAACACGACCGTTTACCATAATTGCTTTATGGCTAACCAGCTGACGTGCTTCTGCACGAGTGGCGCCGAAGCCCATACGGTATACAACGTTGTCCAGACGACCTTCCAGCAGAGCCAACAGGTTTTCACCGGTGTTGCCTTTCAGACGTGCTGCTTCTTTGTAGTAGTTACGGAACTGACGCTCCAGCACACCGTAAATGCGGCGAACTTTTTGCTTTTCACGCAACTGCACACCATAGTCAGACAGACGCGGCTTACGCGCACCGTGCTGGCCAGGAGCTTGTCCAATTTTACACTTGGTATCGATCGCGCGAACGCCAGACTTAAGGAATAAGTCGGTGCCCTCACGACGGCTCAGCTTGAGCTTAGGACCCAAATATCTTGCCATTTTCTTTCTCCAACTAACCTGGAAAACGAAGCGTTATACGCGACGTTTTTTCGGCGGACGACAACCGTTATGAGGGATCGGAGTCACATCAGTAATATTAGTGATGCGGAAACCAGCGGCGTTCAGAGCACGAATAGTAGATTCGCGGCCTGGACCCGGACCTTTAACCATAACTTCCAGATTCTTGATACCGTATTCTTTCACGGCGTCAGCGCAACGCTCTGCTGCAACCTGAGCTGCAAACGGAGTGGATTTGCGAGAACCACGGAAACCGGAACCACCGGCTGTTGCCCAACCCAGCGCATTACCCTGACGATCGGTAATAGTCACGATGGTGTTGTTGAAAGAAGCATGGATATGAGCCACGCCGTCAGAGACTTGTTTTCTTACACGTTTACGTGCGCAAACTGGTGCCTTTGCCATTATTCAATCACCCCGATTATTTCTTGATCGGTTTGCACGGACCCTTACGGGTACGAGCGTTGGTCTTGGTACGCTGACCGCGAACCGGGAGACCACGACGATGACGCAAACCGCGATAGCAACCAAGATCCATCAGGCGCTTGATGCTCATGCTGATTTCACGGCGCAGATCACCTTCAACGACAAATTTGGCAACTTCGTCACGCAGCGTGTCGATTTGTTCTTCAGACAGCTCACTGATCTTAACATTTTCAGCGATACCCGCTGCAGCCAGGATGGCTTTAGAACGGGTCTTGCCGACACCGTAGATCGAAGTTAACGCGATCACGGCGTGTTTCTGATCAGGAATGTTAATGCCTGCTATACGGGCCACTATGCACTCCTACTATTTAATATGTACGTACCATGCTGAAAAGCCCGTTTTCAGGATACTCAAATGGAAACGTACAGACATACAAAAGATTGGCTGGCTAATCTAGCCAGCTCAACCCAACTTTGCAAGAAAAATATGCGAAAAAATCAGCCTTGGCGCTGTTTATGCTTCGGCTCGGCACTGCAAATCACACGGATGACACCATCACGCTTAACGATTTTGCAGTTACGGCATAATTTCTTGACGGAAGCACGAACTTTCATTTTTACTCTCCGTAACTTCTCAGGCGACCAATTAACGGCCGTAGCCTTTCAGGTTCGCCTTCTTCAATGCAGACTCATACTGACTGGACATCATCAGAGTTTGCACTTGAGCCATAAAGTCCATAATCACGACAACAACGATAAGCAGTGAGGTCCCACCGAAGTAGAACGGCACTTTCATTGCATCACGCATGAACTCCGGGATCAGGCAGATAAAGGTAATATACAGCGCACCAACCAGGGTCAGGTGGGTCATTACTTTATCGATATACTTCGCCGTTTGCTCTCCCGGACGAATTCCTGGTACAAATGCACCGGACTTCTTCAGGTTATCTGCTGTTTCACGCGGGTTGAAAACCAACGCCGTGTAGAAGAAACAGAAGAAGATGATTGCAGACGCATAGAGTAACACATAAAGCGGTTGCCCAGGCTGCAAATACAGCGAAATTGTTGTCAGCCAGTTCCAACCAGTACCGCCCCCGAACCATGACGCTATGGTCGCCGGGAACAGAATAATACTGGAAGCGAAGATTGCCGGGATTACCCCCGCCATATTCACTTTCAGCGGTAAATGTGTGCTCTGTGCAGCATAGACACGACGACCTTGCTGACGTTTGGCGTAGTTTACCACAATACGGCGTTGACCACGTTCAACGAATACTACAAAGAACGTCACTGCAAATACTAATACTGCAACCAACAGCAACACGAGGAAGTGCAGGTCGCCTTGACGCGCTTGCTCGATAGTATGGGCAATGGCTGGCGGGAGTCCCGCAACGATACCAGCGAAGATGATGATTGAGATACCGTTACCGATACCGCGCTCAGTAATCTGTTCGCCGAGCCACATCAGGAACATGGTCCCTGTAACCAGACTTACAACAGCGGTGAAATAGAATGCAAAGCCTGGATTCATCACCAGGCCCTGCATACCAGGCATATTCGGCAAACCGGTAGCAATACCGATCGACTGGAATATCGCCAGCACCAGAGTACCGTAACGGGTGTACTGGCTGATCTTACGACGACCAGACTCCCCTTCTTTCTTAATTTCTGCGAGCGTTGGATGAACCACCGTCAACAGCTGGATAATGATCGACGCCGAAATATACGGCATGATCCCCAGGGCAAAGATAGAAGCACGGCTGAGAGCACCACCAGAGAACATGTTAAACATTTCAATGATGGTGCCTCGCTGTTGCTCAAGCAGTTTGGCAAGTACAGCGGCATCAATACCAGGGATCGGAATAAAAGAGCCAATACGGAACACAATCAGCGCGCCGATAACAAACAGCAGTCTGCGTTTCAGCTCACCTAAGCCACCTTTGGCACTTTGAAAATCTAATCCCGGTTGTTTAGCCATCTGCTACTTATTCCTCGATTTTACCGCCAGCAGCTTCGATAGCAGCACGAGCGCCTTTAGTAACACGCAGGCCACGAACAGTTACCGGAGTAGTGACTTCGCCAGCCAGGATCACTTTCGCGAACTCGATCTGGATACCGATAATGTTTGCCGCTTTCAGCGTGTTCAGGTCTACAACGCCGCCTTCTACTTTCGCCAGGTCAGACAGACGAACTTCGGCTGTAATCGCTGCTTTGCGAGAAGTGAAGCCGAATTTCGGCAGACGACGGTACAGAGGCATCTGACCACCCTCGAAACCGCGACGTACGCCACCGCCAGAACGAGACTTCTGACCTTTGTGACCACGACCACCGGTTTTACCGAGGCCAGAACCGATACCACGACCCAGGCGTTTACCCGCCTTTTTGGAGCCTTCGGCCGGAGACAGAGTATTTAAACGCATCTCTTACTCCTCAACTTTAACCATGAAGGAAACCGCGTTGACCATACCACGAACAGCAGGAGTATCCTCGCGCTCTACGGTGTGGCCAATACGACGCAGACCCAGGCCAAGCAGCGTTGCCTTGTGTTTCGGCAGACGACCGATTGCACTGCGGGTTTGAGTAATTTTAATAGTCTTTGCCATGGTTTATTTCCCCAGAATTTCTTCAACGGATTTACCACGCTTGGCAGCGACCATTTCTGGAGAATTCATATTTTCCAGGCCATCAATAGTTGCACGAACCACGTTGATCGGGTTGGTGGAACCGTATGCTTTAGCCAGAACGTTATGAACCCCAGCAACTTCCAGAACGGCGCGCATTGCACCACCGGCGATGATACCGGTACCTTCGGAAGCTGGCTGCATGAATACACGAGACCCCGTGTGAACACCTTTAACCGGGTGCTGCAGGGTGCCGTTGTTCAGCGCGACGTTAATCATATTGCGACGGGCTTTTTCCATCGCTTTCTGGATCGCTGCTGGAACTTCACGCGCTTTACCGTAACCAAAACCTACGCGACCGTTACCATCGCCTACTACAGTCAGAGCTGTGAAGGAGAAAATACGACCACCTTTAACGGTTTTAGATACGCGGTTTACCGCGATCAGCTTTTCCTGCAGTTCGCCAGCTTGTTTTTCGATGTGAGCCATCTTACACCTCTACCTTAGAACTGAAGGCCAGCTTCACGGGCAGCATCTGCCAGTGCCTGGACACGACCATGATATTGGAACCCGGAACGGTCAAAGGACACATCTTTGATGCCTTTTTCCAGAGCGCGTTCAGCGACAGCTTTACCCACAGCTGCAGCCGCATCTTTGTTACCGGTGTACTTCAGTTGTTCAGCGATAGCTTTTTCTACAGTAGAAGCAGCTACCAGAACTTCAGAACCGTTCGGTGCAATTACCTGTGCGTAAATATGACGCGGGGTACGATGTACCACCAGGCGAGTTGCGCCCAGCTCTTTGAGCTTGCGGCGTGCGCGGGTCGCACGACGGATACGAGCAGATTTCTTATCCATAGTGTTACCTTACTTCTTCTTAGCCTCTTTGGTACGCACGACTTCGTCGGCGTAACGAACACCCTTGCCTTTGTAAGGCTCAGGACGACGGTAGGCGCGCAGATCTGCTGCAACCTGGCCGATCACCTGCTTATCAGCGCCTTTCAGCACGATTTCAGTTTGAGTCGGACATTCAGCAGTGATACCTGCCGGCAGCTGATGGTCAACCGGGTGAGAGAAACCTAAAGACAGGTTTACTACATTCCCTTTAACCGCTGCACGATAACCTACACCAACCAGCTGCAGCTTCTTAGTGAAGCCTTCGGTAACACCGATAACCATTGAGTTCAGCAGGGCACGCGCGGTACCAGCCTGTGCCCAACCGTCTGCGTAACCATCACGCGGACCGAAGGTCAGTGCATTATCTGCATGTTTAACTTCAACAGCATCGTTGAGAGTACGAGTCAGCTCGCCGTTTTTACCTTTGATCGTAATAACCTGACCGTTGATTTTGACATCAACGCCGGCAGGAACAACGACCGGTGCTTTAGCAACACGAGACATTTTTTCCTCCGATTAGGCTACGTAGCAGATAATTTCGCCACCAAGACCAGCCTGGCGCGCTGCACGATCTGTCATAACACCTTTAGAGGTAGAAACAACTGCGATACCCAGACCGGCCATAACTTTCGGCAGCTCATCTTTACGTTTGTAGATGCGCAGGCCTGGGCGGCTGACACGCTGAATGCTTTCTACAACAGCTTTACCCTGGAAATACTTAAGAGTCAGTTCCAGTTCCGGCTTGGTGTCGCCTTCAACTTTAAAATCTTCAATAAAACCTTCTTCCTTCAGCACGTTGGCAATTGCCACTTTCAGCTTAGAGGAAGGCATGGTGACCGCAGCTTTGTTCGCGGCCTGACCGTTACGGATACGGGTCAGCATATCCGCGATCGGATCTTGCATGCTCATCTGTCTTTACTCCCGTGATTCAATTGGTGACAATTACCAGCTAGCCTTTTTCAGACCCGGAATTTCACCGCGCATAGCGGCTTCACGGACCTTAATACGGCTCAACCCGAACTTCCGCAGGAAAGCGTGCGGACGACCAGTTTGACGGCAGCGGTTACGCTGACGTGACGGGCTGGAATCACGCGGCAGAGTCTGCAGCTTAAGAACCGCATTCCAACGATCTTCGTCGGTTGCGTTCACATCAGAGATGATCGCTTTCAGTTCAGCGCGTTTCGCGAAGTATTTATCAGCTAAAGCTACGCGTTTTACTTCGCGTGCTTTCATTGATTGCTTAGCCATTTAGTAACCCTACCTTACTTGCGGAACGGGAAGTCAAAGGCAGCCAGCAGAGCACGGCCTTCTTCGTCAGATTTCGCAGTAGTGGTAATGGTAATATCCAAACCACGAACGCGGTCGACTTTATCGTAGTCGATTTCTGGGAAGATGATCTGCTCACGGACACCCATGCTGTAGTTACCACGACCGTCGAATGACTTAGCGGACAAGCCACGGAAGTCACGGATACGAGGAACAGCAATAGTGATCAGGCGCTCAAAGAACTCCCACATGCGTTCGCCACGCAGAGTTACTTTACAGCCGATCGGATAGCCCTGACGGATTTTGAAGCCTGCAACAGATTTGCGTGCTTTGGTGATCAACGGTTTTTGACCGGAGATTGCTGTCAGGTCTGCTGCTGCGTTATCCAGCAGTTTCTTGTCAGCGATCGCTTCACCAACACCCATGTTCAGGGTGATCTTCTCGACCCGAGGGACTTGCATGACAGAATTGTAGTTAAACTCAGTCATGAGTTTGTTAACTACTTCGTCTTTGTAGTAATCATGCAGTTTCGCCATCGTACTACTCCAAATTACTTGATAGTTTCGCTGTTAGACTTGAAGAAACGGACTTTTTTGCCGTCTTCGAATCTAAAGCCTACACGGTCAGCCTTGCCGGTTGCCGTATTGAAGATTGCAACGTTAGAAACCTGAATTGCAGCTTCTTTTTCAACGATGCCGCCCGGTTGGTTCAGAGCCGGAACCGGCTTCTGGTGTTTCTTAACCAGGTTGATACCTTCAACAATGACCTTGCCGGAAGACAGGACATTCTTAACTTTACCGCGTTTACCTTTATCTTTACCGGTTAACACGATAACTTCGTCATCACGACGGATTTTCGCTGCCATGATTCGCTCCTTAGAGTACTTCTGGTGCCAGAGAGATAATTTTCATGAACTTCTCGTTACGAAGTTCACGAGTTACCGGCCCAAAAATACGCGTACCGATAGGCTGCTCGCTGTTATTGTTTAAAATAACGCATGCATTACCATCGAAGCGAATGACAGAACCGTCCGGGCGACGAACACCCTTCTTGGTGCGCACCACTACCGCCTTCAGCACATCACCTTTTTTGACCTTACCACGCGGAATCGCTTCTTTGATGGTGATCTTAATGATGTCGCCTACGCCTGCGTAGCGACGGTGCGAGCCACCCAGAACCTTGATACACATTACGCGACGTGCACCGGAGTTGTCGGCGACGTTCAGCATAGTCTGTTCTTGGATCATTTTAGTGCTCCGCTAATGTCAACTACTACTGAGACCCGAAAATCAGGTCGTTAAAAAAACCCCATATCGAGGGCGCGGCATTATAACACCGCAAATCAGATATGGGTAGAAAAAATAAACGGCCCATCGCTGAGCCGTTTATTCGTTGAGAATGCGTACTGTATTACAGAACCGCTTTCTCTACAACGCGAACCAGAGTCCAGGATTTGGTCTTGGACAGCGGACGGCATTCGCGGATTTCAACCACGTCGCCGATACCGCATTCGTTGTTCTCGTCATGTACGTGCATTTTGGTCGTACGCTTGATGAATTTACCGTAGATCGGGTGTTTCACAAAACGTTCGATAGCAACAACAATGGATTTCTCCATTTTGTCGCTAACCACGCGACCTTGCAGAGTACGGATTTTATCGGTCATTACGCACCCGCCTTCTCAGTCAGTAAAGTCTTAACGCGTGCGACATCACGACGCACTTGCTTCAACAGGTGAGACTGTTGCAGCTGGCCACTTGCAGCCTGCATACGCAGGTTGAACTGCTCACGCAGCAGGTTCAGTAGCTCGGTGTTCAGCTCTTCAACGCTCTTCTCACGCAGCTCTTTTGCTTTCATTACATCACCGTCTTAGTTACAAAGGTGGTTTTAATCGGCAGTTTCGCTGCTGCCAGCTTGAATGCTTCACGGGCCAGCTCTTCCGGTACGCCGTCCATTTCATACAGGACTTTACCCGGCTGAATCAAGGCAACCCAATACTCCACGTTACCTTTACCTTTACCCATACGCACTGCCAGCGGCTTTTCAGTGATCGGTTTGTCCGGGAATACACGGATCCAGATCTTACCTTGACGCTTAACTGCACGGGTCATAGCACGACGTGCTGCTTCGATCTGACGGGCAGTCAGACGACCACGGCCAACAGCTTTCAGGCCGAAGCTGCCGAAGCTAACATCCGCGCCTGCAGCCAGACCACGGTTGCGGCCTTTGTGCATTTTACGGAATTTTGTACGCTTTGGTTGTAACATCAGCGACGCTCCTTATTTACGGCCTTTACGCTGCTGCTTTTTCGGTTGAGCAGCCGGTTTTTCCGGTTGTTCAACAGCAGCCATACCACCCAGGATCTCGCCTTTGAAGATCCACACTTTAACGCCGATTACACCATAAGTGGTGTGCGCTTCAGAGGTGTTGTAGTCGATGTCAGCACGCAGAGTGTGCAGCGGTACGCGACCTTCGCGGTACCATTCGGTACGTGCGATTTCCGCGCCGCCCAGACGGCCGCTAACTTCAACTTTGATACCTTTAGCGCCCAGACGCATGGCGTTCTGTACAGCACGCTTCATCGCACGACGGAACATAACGCGACGTTCCAGCTGAGAAGTGATGCTGTCAGCAACCAGTTTAGCGTCCAGTTCAGGTTTACGAACTTCGGCGATGTTGATCTGTGCAGGAACGCCAGCGATATCCGCTACGACCTTACGCAGTTTTTCTACGTCTTCACCTTTTTTACCGATAACGATACCCGGGCGAGCGGTGTGAATAGTCACACGGATGCTCTTAGCCGGACGCTCGATAACGATACGAGATACAGACGCTTTAGCCAGTTCCTTCGTCAGGTACTGACGTACTTTAAAATCGCTGTCCAGGTTGTCAGCGAATTCTTTGGTGTTCGCAAACCAGGTAGAGTTCCATGGTTTTACAATACCCAGGCGAATACCATTAGGATGTACTTTCTGACCCATTGCTAGTCTCCAGAGTCTCAGCGATCGGACACAACCACAGTGATGTGGCTGGTGCGCTTCAGGATGCGATCTGCACGACCTTTTGCACGCGGCATAATGCGCTTCATGCTCGGGCCTTCGTCTACGAAAATTTTCGTAACTTTCAGATCGTCAATGTCAGCGCCATCGTTGTGTTCAGCGTTAGCAATGGCAGATTCCAGAACTTTCTTGACCAGTACAGCCGCTTTCTTGTTGGTGTAGGTCAGAATATCCAGAGCCTGCGACACTTTCTTACCGCGAATCAGGTCAGCAACAAGGCGAACCTTCTGAGCAGAAGAACGAGCATGGCGATGTTTAGCGATAGTTTCCATCTCTTCCTCCTACCTTATTTCTTCTTCGCTTTTTTATCAGCAGCGTGGCCGCGATAAGTACGAGTCGGTGCGAATTCACCCAGTTTGTGACCGACCATTTCGTCGGAAACAAATACCGGAACGTGCTGACGACCATTATGGACAGCGATGGTCAAACCGATCATGTTAGGAAAGATCGTTGAACGACGGGACCAAGTGCGCAGGGGCTTCTTGTCTCCGCTTTCCACCGCTTTCTCTACCTTCTTCAGCAAGTGCAGGTCAATAAAAGGACCTTTCTTGAGAGAACGTGGCATGGCTTATCCTCTAAAATTATTTGCTACGGCGACGTACGATGAATTTATCAGTACGCTTGTTGCTGCGGGTCTTCTTACCTTTGGTCTGAACGCCCCACGGAGTTACCGGGTGCTTACCAAAGTTACGACCTTCACCACCACCATGTGGGTGGTCTACTGGGTTCATCGCAGTACCGCGAACGGTAGGACGAACGCCACGCCAGCGTGCAGCACCTGCTTTACCCAGAACGCGCAGCATATGCTCAGCATTGCCAACTTCGCCCAGGGTTGCACGGCAGTCTGCTTCGACTTTACGCATTTCACCAGAACGCAGACGCAGGGTGACATAAGCGCCATCGCGAGCAACGATCTGAACGTAAGTACCAGCGGAACGCGCCAGCTGACCGCCTTTACCTGGTTTCATTTCTACGTTATGAACGGTAGAACCAACCGGGATATTGCGCATCGGCAGGGTGTTGCCTGCTTTGATTGCAGCATCAACGCCAGACTGAATCTGGTCGCCAGCTTTCAGGCCTTTCGGGGCCAGGATGTAACGGCGTTCGCCGTCTTTGTACAGAACCAGCGCGATGTTCGCGGAACGGTTCGGATCGTACTCAAGACGTTCAACAACTGCCGGGATACCGTCTTTGTTGCGTTTGAAGTCAACAATACGATAAGCCTGTTTGTGACCACCACCGATATGACGAGTGGTGATACGGCCATTGTTGTTACGACCACCGGATTTGCTGTTTTTTTCAACCAGCGGAGCAAAAGGTTTGCCCTTGTGCAGCTCTGGGTTGACCACTTTAACGACGTGGCGACGACCCGGAGATGTCGGTTTACATTTAACAACTGCCATTGTATTACTCCTCCGACTTACTCAGCGCCGCCGACGAAGTCCAGATTCTGGCCTTCTTTCAGGGTGACGTAAGCTTTTTTCCAGTCGCTACGACGACCGATACGCTGTCCGTGACGTTTAACTTTCCCTTTAACGACCAGGGTGTTAACGACTTCGACTTCGACTTCAAACAGTTTCTGCACAGCAGCTTTGATTTCTGCTTTGGTCGCGTCTTTAGCAACTTTGAGAACGATGGTGTTGGTTTTTTCCATCGCAGTAGACGCTTTTTCAGAAACGTGCGGTGCGCGCAGCACCTTCAGCAGACGTTCTTCACGAATCATGCCAGCATCTCCTCAACTTGCTTAACAGCATCAGCAGTCATTACGACTTTGTCGAAGGCGATCAGGCTAACCGGGTCGATACCAGTCGCATCGCGTACGTCAACCTTGTGCAGGTTACGTGCGGCCAGGAACAGGTTCTCGTCCAGCTCACCGGTGATGATCAGCACATCTTCCAGAGCCATGTCTTTCAGTTTCTGTGCCAGCAGCTTAGTTTTCGGCGCTTCTACAGAGAACTTCTCGACAACGATCAGACGATCCTGACGTACCAGTTCGGACAGGATGCTTTTCAGCGCGCCGCGGTACATCTTCTTGTTAACTTTTTGACTGTGGTCCTGCGGACGAGCAGCGAAGGTCACGCCACCGGAACGCCAGATCGGGCTCTTGATAGAACCTGAACGCGCACGGCCAGTGCCTTTCTGGCGCCACGGTTTTTTACCGGAACCAGTTACTTCAGCACGAGTCTTCTGAGCACGAGTACCCTGACGAGCACCAGCTGCATAAGCAACAACAACCTGGTGAACCAGCGCTTCGTTGAAATCACGACCGAAGGTAGTTTCGGAAACAGTCAGCGCGCTCTGCGCGTCTTTCAATACTAATTCCATTGCTATCCCCTTACGCCTTCACAGCTGGTTTAACGATCAGGTCGCAACCGGTTGCACCCGGAACACCACCCTTAACCAGCAGCAGGTTGCGCTCAGCGTCAACGCGTACTACGTCAAGGCTCTGAACGGTTACGCGCTCATTACCCATCTGACCTGCCATTTTCTTGCCTTTGAACACTTTGCCCGGAGTCTGGTTCTGACCGATAGAACCCGGAACGCGGTGAGACAAGGAGTTACCGTGAGTAGCGTCCTGGGTACGGAAGTTCCAGCGCTTAACGGTACCAGCGAAACCTTTACCTTTAGAGGTACCGGTTACGTCAACTTTTTTAACGTCAGCAAACAGTTCAACGCTGATGCTCTGACCTACGGTGTATTCTTCGCCTTCAGCCAGACGGAATTCCCACAGACCACGGCCAGCTTCTACGCCAGCTTTAGCAAAGTGACCCGCTTCCGGCTTGGTGACACGGTTAGCTTTTTTAGCACCCGTAGTAACCTGAACAGCGCGGTAGCCATCGTTAGCCAGGTCTTTAACCTGAGTAACACGGTTTGCTTCAACTTCGATTACGGTTACTGGGATAGAGACGCCATCTTCAGTGAAGATGCGGGTCATACCCACTTTTTTACCGACTAAACCAATCATTGTATCAACCTCTCAATCGCTCGATGACCTGATTAACCCAGGCTGATCTGCACGTCTACACC
The DNA here is from genome assembly GCF_039650795.1 of Salmonella sp. K21076. NCBI lineage: Bacteria > Pseudomonadati > Pseudomonadota > Gammaproteobacteria > Enterobacterales > Enterobacteriaceae > Salmonella > Salmonella sp. K21076. Next base: position 2,546 of record NZ_JBCLYA010000012.1, on the reverse strand, counting down.
GGCAGCTAGGTCCAGACGCATCAGAGCATCAACGGTTTTCTCGGTTGGCTCAACGATGTCAACCAGACGCTTGTGAGTGCGAATTTCGTACTGATCGCGCGCATCTTTGTTAACGTGCGGAGAGATCAGAACGGTAAAGCGCTCTTTGCGGGTCGGCAGCGGGATCGGACCGCGAACCTGCGCACCAGTGCGCTTGGCAGTCTCGACGATTTCCGCGGTTGATTGATCGATCAGACGATGATCAAACGCTTTCAGGCGGATACGGATTCTTTGGTTCTGCATGAGACCAGAGCTCCAATTATTTTATAAACGAAAATGATTACTCCTCACACCCATTACGATTGATGGGAGAGTGTAACCGTTCTTACGTAGCTCCCCGATTGGGAGCATTGTTAAATAGCCAAATCGGCTATTCGAGGTTCAAATCGAACCTGCCGTCAATTACGACAAGCCCGCGCATTATACGTAAATCTCAGCCTGACGCAAGTGTCGGATAGAAATTAAGCGCTTTATTCTTATGCGAGCATGATTCCAGATGGTACGCATGGGATGGCGACGCGCATCTTTTCTTTGGAAGGCATCAGGCAAACCTGGCAATACGTCGTTGTCGCTGTCGCATAAATCTATAAAGGTGAGCACAAACCTTGACGAGGATTTGCTTATGTTTGTTGCCCTCCCCTTTCTCATTTTTTATGCGTCGTTCTCTTTATTACTTGGCATATACGACGCGCGTACCGGTCTGCTACCTGACCGGTTTACCTGTCCATTACTGTGGGGTGGTCTGCTTTATCACCAGATTTGCCTGCCGGAGCGTTTACCGGATGCGCTTTGGGGCGCTATCGCCGGCTATGGCGGATTCGCGTTAATTTACTGGGGCTATCGCCTGCGTTATCAGAAAGAGGGGCTTGGATATGGCGACGTCAAGTACCTTGCTGCCTTAGGGGCGTGGCATTGTTGGGAAACACTGCCGTTACTGGTTTTCCTTGCCGCTATGTTGGCCTGTGGCAGGTTTGGCGTCGCGCTACTGGTGAGAGGTAAATCGGCATTAATAAACCCGCTACCTTTTGGGCCATGGCTGGCGGTGGCGGGTTTCATAACAGGTTGGAAAGTTTTCTTTCCAGACGGTTAATCGGTAACCTTAATTTGTGATTGCAGATAATTTTGCATACCAAGTTTGGCAATCAAATCCAGCTCAGTTTCCAGCCAGTCGATGTGGCCTTCCTCGTCGGCAAGAATTTCAATCATCATATCCCGGCTGACATAATCATGAACGTTATCGGCATAGGCTATTGCCTCACGTAGATCTTTTGCGCCTTCCAGTTCGAGCCGGAGATCCGATCGTAGCATCTCTTCGACATCTTCACCGATGCCCAGCTTGCCCAGATCCTGTAGGTTCGGTATGCCTTCCAGAAATAAAATACGCTCAATATACTTATCGGCGTGTTTCATCTCATCAATGGATTCATGGTACTCAACATCATTAAGCCGGGTCAGCCCCCAGTTTTTGAACATACGGGCATGAAGAAAATACTGATTAATTGCGACAAGCTCATTTCCCAATAGTTTATTGAGATAATTTATGATTTTAACATCACCTTTCATTTTATAGTCCCTCCGCTTCCACTCTCTAGAGCGTAGATGGGGCTACAGGGATGTCAAAAAAAAGAGTGTGACTCAGGCGATCTCTTTAAATTCCGGCATTTGCGTTAACTCATCCTGCATCACTTCTCGCGCGGCGCGAATACACTTACCACATTGATTTCCCACAGGAATAAATTTACGCAACTGTTGAAATGACTGTGGATGAAATTGTCGTACAGCCTGGCGGATTTTTTTATCGCTTATACCATTACACAAACAAACGTACATGATCGCTCCCGTTCAATTTCCGCACAAAGTGTAAATGAGAATGGTTATGATTACAATAGCACAAAGCGATTTACGCCACGGGAGAAGCGTTAAAAAAGGCAAATAAATATAACAGCGGCTAAATAGCAGGCAACAAAAAGGGCGCCGAAGCGCCCTCTTCAATTCAAAACTAATTAACGAGTAATTAGCCCAGAACTTTAGCAACAACGCCCGCGCCAACGGTACGGCCGCCTTCACGGATTGCGAAACGCAGACCGTCGTCCATTGCGATCGGGTGGATCAGGGTAACAACCATTTTGATGTTGTCGCCCGGCATTACCATCTCTACGCCTTCCGGCAGTTCGATGGTGCCAGTCACGTCAGTAGTACGGAAGTAGAACTGCGGACGGTAGCCTTTGAAGAACGGAGTATGACGGCCGCCTTCATCTTTGGACAGAATGTACACTTCAGATTCGAACTTGGTGTGTGGCTTGATGGTGCCCGGCTTAGCCAGTACCTGACCACGTTCGATTTCTTCACGTTTGATACCACGCAGCAGAACACCTACGTTCTCACCAGCACGGCCTTCGTCCAGCAGTTTGCGGAACATTTCAACGCCAGTACAGGTAGACTTCTGAGTCTCTTTGATACCAACGATTTCAACTTCTTCGCCCACTTTGATGATACCGCGTTCTACA
>NZ_JBCLYA010000011.1:0-92222 GCF_039650795.1 Salmonella sp. K21076 | reverse complement strand
GTAAGTAACGAAGTTTGATGCAAATGTCAGATCGTATGCGCCTGTTAGGGCGCGGCTGGTAAGAGAGCCTTACAGGCGCATCAGAAAAACCTCCGGCTATGCCGGAGGATATTTATTTTTTGGGCGCTTAGAATATAGTTAGAAAATACTGCTAGAACATTTCCCGAAAAAACGGACTACGTGGGTTTTTAGTTTCTTTTCGTTTCTTGATGTGTCTATTTATTGAAGATGTAGACCATTCTGGGAGGTGAAGGATGCCCCATCTCTTTCAGAATAATGTTGGTATATTCGACAACAGGGCCTCTTGGATGATTTTCTTCTTTATCCTGAAGATGGGTCAGTGCATGTACAACTTCATGAGTAAATGAACGTTTTGTGTCAAAAAGTTGTCTTCCTTCGTTACTTTCATAATGTTCGGTATATGAATCATCAGAATCGTCCAGATTGAGACAAATAACTTTCCTGCCTTCTGAAAGTTTGAAGTGTTCCTGAGCCACGGTAGTTTCAAAGGCTTCGCCTGCCCCCGGTAGCCAGCGCTGCTCCACATCATGTAGTTCTTTTTCATATGCGTAATTCATCAGTCTGCGGAATGTTTCGCTTTGGGTATACGCATTTTGAAGTACGGAGGATAGTTCATCGTAGCATTCGTCATAAGTGTCGTCATCAATTTCTGTATCAGGGTCTATTCCACCCGCGCCTGAGATAAGGTACTCCACCACACACTCTGGCTCCAGACGGAATTCACTGTTTATGGCAAGGCTGTCATGAGCAAGGCGTAGCCGTGAGGGGTTTGGTGCATGTTCGGGAATATCGGGGAAAACAGGTGTATCTGCGGTATTTAATCCATATGTGGATACTCCGCTTTGAGGTATTAATCTGTAGGTGACCGGAAGCATAATTTCTTATTCCCTGACTGCAATTATGAATTATTTAAATTAAACAATAATAGTGTTTTTAGTTAATGTGCCACATACAGATAACGCTATGATTCAGGCAAAACCAACAAGTAATACGCTGAAAATGTTATTTATAATGAAGCTTAGGGGCGGGGTTTGTTTAATAAAACAAGGAGGGCTTCTGTTTGAATACTTCTTGTTTATAAAATCCCTTTATCTCGACTAAAATATTGGATGGGGGAAAAGCGTTTTATCATTGTAATCCGGGAGTGGAGTAGGGGTATGTTGACTACCTGTCAGATCGGCTCCTGTTAATGCTTTCGCTAAAGTTAGAGCTATCTTATCTAATTTTGCACCATTTAGTTTGGTGTCAGTTAAGTCTGAGCCGAATAGAATTGCAGCGGTTAAGTTTACACCGGACATGTTAGCGCAAGTCAGGTCTGCGTGAGTCAGGTTTGCTTTAGTCATGTTTGAACCCATTAGATTTACAGCGTGTAGATTTGCACAACACAAATTTGCACCGACTAAATTTACATTAGATAGATTTGTTTCACGGAAATCTGCATTAGAAGCATCTATGTCTGACAAATCTTCTCCCTGGAAATCTTTATGAGCTAGGTTTACTCCGCGCAGGTTCAGAAAACCATCCTCGGTTATAAGTGAATCAGGCTGTTGTATATTATGTTTACTCATCAGTTTTAACATTCGACATACATTCCAAAATCTCTCACTATCAACTTTATCCGTTACAGTTTTTCCATTTTTGTTCACTTCAATAGTGACCATGGGATCCGTATTTTCGGATGCTGCTCCACATGACAGACATATAGTACACCCGTTGACATCCTCCAGAAATATTTTATTACCATCGAAGAAAGCATCTTTATTTACATATAATAATGATGTGGTCAGTTTTCCAATTACCTCCCAAAAGCATCTTTCATTGCTTCTTCTTACTCCACCACAGGTAAAAAAATTGACAAACCATTCCAGTATACCGCGTGGTGAAGTTGCACTTTTCATTGCTTCTTTCGTACCGGTACCGGCCGCATGCAAATATCTTAATATATTTTCTGGGGACGCGTTAGTTATTGGCATTTTGATTCCTTCTTATGGAAGTGAGTCGATTCCTTATAGGTGTGAGTCAAGTCACATTTATACAAGGAATAATAAAAAAAGATATAAGGTGATTTTTGTATTTAGAGCTTTGGTTGAGTATGAGTAGGTGTCTGGCATCTGACAAGAGGCGATGATATCTGCCATAACGGTGAAGCAGAAGTAATATCACCCGTGAATAATAAGATTATCCTTGCTATTGACTTCCTTCATTTCCAGCATAGCTTACGCCTCATCATCATTGAATAAACAATTAAGTTTGTTGAGCGAAAATTTACTTAAAGAAAAAATAATAAGCTTTAATATTTTTTGCAGCATTTCAACTTATAGCAGAATAAATGTGCGTAGATGGCGTAAAAACCTGATGAGCAGGAATACTTACACACTAAAAATGCTCCCGCAAACAGAGCAAAATGAGAAAGAGGAACGTTTGCCCTTTACATTTCCACCAAAGATTCTGGTTTTGTCTCTTGTAAAGGGCATACGTATCGCGTTTTATCTCATTAAGAAAGTATGTTGACGTATTAAATTATGCATAATGCTCTTTCAATTGCTTCACGTTTGAAATGAATAATTCAAAACCAGTGAGCGCCTCTTCTTCGGTACTGGTTTGCGGCAAGCGATAAAGCGCCACTAAAGCAGTATTGTCTGCATCAGCGCCGATAGTGACGGCGCTGGCGTAGTTAAGACGTAAAAAATGCTGCAAAGTCAGAGTGTCGTCAGGCAGTGGCATAAAGGGACAGCACATTTCCAGTGTATGATCGGATTCATTAAAATAAACCTGTATCCCATCATCAATGATAAGCAGTGGCTCATCTTCTGGCGCATCCAGGCCTAACGCGTCATATAAACGATTTAATAGACTTTCCATATAGTTACCTCAAGACTCAAGATGTGATTAATGAAGAAATACCTTTTACTGACTGCCAAATATTTTCATCCCCAACTCGTTTTTGATAGGAAAGATTGAGCACCTCTGGCGATAAATTTTTCATTACTTTGTTTCCCGCCCCGCCCGTATTTTGTTTCTGAATCTCCAGGTTACCGCTATTCAGTAATACTTTTTGGAAAATTTTCTGTCCACCGCTATCCGGAAGACTACCAGGCGCACTTAACATATGGGTCTGATGGAAAGAAATGAGCTCTCGCTTGATTTCTGAATCCATCATCCCTGTACGATCTTTGCCGCTTTTACAATTCCAGGCGGGCACCGCGTCAATTTCATGGGCTAACATGGCAAGGCGTTGTGCGAGTTTATAGGGTTCGCCGCCATCTTTATGATGTTGGTTATTTTTCCAGATATCCTTAATCTGGCGCGCTAATGTATTGACGACCTCATAATTATCCGGGTATTGCGCCAGCCATTCGCCAACCCAGCCACCTGGTCTGGCTTCAGGGCGTAAATCATTGCCTAATAACTGATGTAGCGCTTCGGCATTATAGCTATCTGATGCTTTAAGGCCAAAGCCGAGCTTGAGCGCCAGCTCATTAACACCCACATTAAATGCGGCGACGTCCGGTTTTATTTTTACCGTCTGTAGATCGCCATCTTTATTGCGGATTTTTAAATGAATCATTTTTCCCGGCTGGGTCAACGATTGCCATGCGCGCATTTGATCCTCGACCATAGTTCCCTCTTTGCCGAAAATATTCGACGCGGTGAGTAACCCGACGGATACCAGTTTCAGGCTTACCGCTTCGCCCTCTAAGGCTCTGTTAAGCAACTCAGGTTTACTAAAAAGTGCCGCAGCTAATACTTCTTTGGCTTTGTTTTCAGCGCCGGCCTGACGCAGAAGCGGATCTTTTTCATGATAGGGGGAAAGCACACCATGACGTATCCCGCAAAAAAGCGTTTTATCTTTACCGTCCTCATGCACACTCACCGTGGACATCCACAAATTATTGGCGTGATGAATATTCTTGGTATCCCAACTGCATACGCCCTTTCCCTCATAAGCACTGGGAAAGATATCTTTTGCGCCGATTTTCATCTCTGCGGCAGGGAGCTGCGTGTTGGTATAGTGATGCCCGTTATGCGTGAGTGTATTTTTTATGGTTTGCCAGGGCTGGTTATTGAGCTGCTTGACCTGAGCATCTCTAAACGCTACTGCCGCAAAGCGATGAGCTTCTTTTGCAGGTAAGCCATTTTGCTGCTGAGTGCGTGCTGCAATAAGTTCGATAAGATTTTTCTTCAATGCTTTTGCCGCAGCTTCTTCTTGTTTTGTTGCTGGCCGGTCCGCTTTAACTTTGGCTAACTCCATTTGGTTTGCCATTGACGTTAGAACCGGGTCTTGTTTACCCAGAACGGTTGCCGCGACGGTAAGAAGATCGCGCTGTAAGTTATAGAGGTTATGCAGCGAGTGGTTAGACGTCTTCTGATGCTGTAGATAATTCCCCCATGTCGCGCCAGGTTCTCGCAGGACAATAATTTCCGGGCGAGCGTCGGGCGCTTTAGCCGGCGCTTTGCCCTGGCCTGAGAGAATCTGCATTCCGTTGTATAAGGTTTTTTGTAGGCTTTTAAAAGCCTCCTGGGTTTTTAGTGAAGCTGAGTGATAGAAGCTCTGTATTTGCATAGCGTTTTTAATATTCCTGAATAGGGGAGTGGGAACATTCAACAGGGTTAACAATCTTTTAAAAGGATGTGACTTTTATGCACCAGGAACTTTAAAAAAATGTCCTTTTTAATGAGGAAACGCTTCTGATCAGGCGGGGAGGCATCCTGACGTCCATACGTAGTGGCGATCATGGGGGAGATCGGTACATCAAATGTTCATAAAATCTACAAACTTCACAATTTAGGGCACAACTTTTATTGAAAACCCACCTTCTTGATTCAGATCAAATTCACCGATTTACTCCTGCGTAAAGTAACGGCGTTACATCAAATGTTATACAGGTGTGTGTATGCCAGCAAAGCCCCGGACGAGTAAGACCGTGACGAAGAATATTCGTTTTTCCTATTCCATGCTTGAACAGATAGAATTCGCGTTGAAATCTGAAAAGACGCGGAATTTTTCAGCATGGGTAAAAGAGGCCTGTCGGGAAAAGTTATGTAACACGGGACATAAGCTGTAGTTATCGTCTTATGTAAGAGGGGGCGGCCATTTTGAAAAGAACAACGTGCTTATATACCTCCTGGGTCTTTGCCGCTTTTGTCTCTCTGCTGATATTTGTCTGGAGTGTCATAAACTATCCTCTCTATGAATCCATAATAATTATTGTCTTTTATATCTGGCTAATTCTGGTACCGCTTTATCTTATTGTGTATGAGTGGCTAATAGATTGTCATTAAATTTATGGCTGCGTACTTGAAAAGTGATATTTCATATCTGTGCGGTAAGTCATTGTCGTAATAATATTATTGGTCAGGCGACGGGCGAGCGTCTGCGCATTTTGCATCGTTTTATCTTCAAAATTTTGCAGTAAGCGTTGTGCTTCTTTCGGATGCGACGCATATAATCTCAGATAGCTCTGCTCCATCTTATACTGTTGCTTAGCTGTTTGCTGTTCAAATGTTTTCCAGGCATGTTGCACATCTGGCGCAAACGTATTGTAGTCTTGCATAACCAGTGTTTGCAGCGTGCGGAATGTCCAGTAGGTAGAGTCGTTGCTCGCCCGATCGGTTCCTTTATCATCTCCGGGTTGATAATGACGCATCCCCTGGTAATAGGGGAGATAGACGCTAAGAGATGGCATTCCATAGGCGATGTATTCTACGTTGCCGATAGCCTGCGGTAATTTCGGTCTGACCTGTAAAATATGTGACTCCTGGGTACGAAAAACGGATATAGGTCGCCATGGTTCTTGTGGATTATGACTGGCATAAGGGTCGTGCGACGTTCCCTGATAGTGATTGCGTAACGCGTTTTTTACTGCCGCCACGCTGATCTTCGTTATTGGCGTTAAAAAAACAGAAAATGTTTCCCCTTCGCTAACGACCGTATCCAGATGCGGATTAAACTGGTGTTGTAGCGTCCAGACGCGCGGATAATTATAGGTGGTATCGTTTTTGTTATCCTGCGAATAGGCTTGATGAAAGTCGAATTCGCCGCGGGCCGGATCATATAATCCCTGCTTTTTCGCAAAGCTTACTAACGTTGGTGACGCCATATAATTCGCGTTATCATTCGGATCGTAATGGCGTAAACGTCCCTGATTGGCGGAAACGAAATAGCTATCTGCCGGAAGTCGTACTGCCAGCCATTGATGTCCGCTTCCCGTCTCCAGATACCATATCTCTTTGCTATCAATAAACGCGACGCCGAAACCTTCGCCCGCGCCTTTTTGTTCAATAATATCTCCCAGTAATTTGGCGCCCTGACGCGCCGATTGCGCCACTGGCAGGATCACGGACTCAATGGCGTCTTCCGTGATTCCCGTTTTTGTCACGTAAGGATCGGCAGCCAGCGCCGCTCTGCCGTTGTAAATGGTTTCCGTTGCGCTCATTCCGACGCCCGCCGAATTGAAACCGGCTTCACCCATGGCGTTATCGTTAGTATCAAAGTCATGAATCGCCGTATAGCGCATCGCTGTCTCCGGAAGCGGCCAGCTAAAATTGTTGCGATGTGCTTTATACTCGCCTTGTTGATGAAACGCGACGGGATGAATAACCTTATGCTTGGCGTTATTTGCCGAGCCATCCTCGTTGCGCGCGATAATAAAGGAGCCGTCAGCCGAAGCCTGATTGCCTACCAAAAGGGTAGTACAGGCGATGACTTTACCCATACCCAGCAGCGTAACGGCGAAAGCAAGATACTTTTTCATAAAGGTTCCCACTGAATAACGCGTTATGGGATGAATTGACCCTGGATTGGAAACCGAGAAAGTGATCGAGCCAGCAATATTCTTTACCGGCATCCTTTATTTTCTTTTTATTGAGGTTGTATTGATAACCACAGCCCTGTGGCAGGGAAGGGGAACAGAACCTGTACTGACCTTAGCTATCACCGCTATCAGGCAGACGAACCGAAAAGATATTATGTTCATCGGCATAGCGGTAAGATGCCGAGCCACCGTGCAATAGGGCAATCGCGTTAACTAACGATAACCCCAGGCCGAAACCGGCAGTGTAGCGGGCATTATCTCCTCGCCAAAAACGCCGGAAAAGCTTATCCGCATCGGCGGTGGGGCTGCCCGGATTAGCGACCCGAATTTCTGCAACGTTATCATCATAAGCGCTTTCAATACGTATCACGGCGTTTTCATCAGAATAACGGATGGCATTCGTCAGCAGGTTTGAGAGCACTCTTTGTAATAATATTTCGTCAGCCCATACCGTTCCCTGACATTGATTTATAAAACAGATGTGCTTCTCTTCGGCAAGGGGGCTAAGATAATCCAGCATATTTTCGACCAGCGCATTGAGCGAAACAGGCTGTTTTTTTACCGCTATATTCTGGTGCTCCGCGCGTGCCAGAAAGAGAATATTTTCTGTCAGTCGCGACAGTCCCTCCAGCTCTTCAATATTATCGACAAGGGCTTGTTGATACTCTTCGGCGCTGCGTTCCTGACTCAGCATAACCTGATTCTTCCCCAGTAAAATATTAACCGGCGTGCGCAGCTCATGCGCCAGATCGTCGGCAAATTGGTTCAGGCGTTCAAAATCGTCGGAAAGCTTCTGGCGCATGGTATTTAGCGCTTGCCCAAGCGGCCTGAGCTCGACGGGTAACGCCTGTTCCGCCAGCGGCTGGCGAAGTGTGCCGCTATCTGTCGCCGCGGTGAGTCGGCTGAGCGACGTAATGGCCCGCAGCCCGTTTCTGATGACTAATGGACTGAGCGCCGAACAGACGAGGATCGCGATAAGGCTAATCAGCAAACTGTTGCGGCGATATTGCGCCAGCATTTGCCGCCTTTCCGTCGCCAGCCTGGCAATAGTAAGGGTCAGCGGGTTATCGCCGCTTCTGGCGTTTACTCGTACCGCGGTCAGCTCCGTGCCTTGTACCGCCTGGCGAAATAAGGTTTCGCGGGTGATGTTTTTAGCCAGCGGAATCTCGTTAAAGCGTTGGTCGGGGATGCCGCTATGATTAATCGCAACATTATGGCCTGTTGCTGAGTGGATCAATAAGATATCCTGCTTCGTATCCACCATCCGATTGAAATAGAGCGGCAGATTTTCCGGCCTGGCGCCATCCAGTAACAGTTGCTGCATTTGCGCCGCCCGATTTATTAGCGTCATATCATCCCGATACGTTAATTCTTTGCTCAGCGCGTTATAGAGCGTCCAGCTAATGCCGGTACAGGCGAGGATAAGTATGGCGATAAAAGAAATTGTCAGGCGCAGCGTCATTGATAACTTAACCATTCTGCGACGTTTCCGCCTGTAATCGATAACCCATCCCCTGGACGGTCATAATGAGCTTCTTTTCAAATGGATCGTCTACTTTGGCGCGCAGCCGACGAATCGCGACATCAACGGTGTTGGTTTCACTATCAAAGTTAATTCCCCAAACTTCGCTGGCGATCGCGGTTCGGGGCACGATTTCCCCTGCCCGGGACGCCAGTAACCAGAGGAGCAGGAATTCTTTGCGGGTCAGGGAAATCGGTTTGCCATTTCGTAACACCGATTGCTTTGTGGCATCCATGTCCAGACCATTGATCGTCAGTCGGGTAAAGACCGGGACATGCTGTCTGAGTTGAGCTCTCACCCGGGCCAGCAGTTCGGCGAAGGAAAAAGGCTTAACAAGGTAATCATTAGCGCCCGCCTCAAGACCTTTGACGCGATCCTCAACCGAGTCGCGCGCCGTCAGGCAAATAACAGGGGGCTGATATGCAGTGCGCAACGCGCGTAAAACCTGCCATCCATCAAGCCCCGGCAGCATAATATCAAGAATAATCAATGAATAATGTTCCTGAAGGGCTAGGTGTAATCCGTCTCGTCCATCACAGGCATAATCAACCACATAGCCTGCCTCCGTGAGTCCCTGACGTACCCACTCAATGGTTTTCTGGTTATCTTCAATCAATAAAATCTTCATCAACGCAGTATGCCATAGGCTTGTTAGCGAATCCGTAAATCTCCAACAAGATGACATAATTGTCATGTCCGTGTAAGGTTAATCCTGGACGCGCCAGATATATTTTCCTGCATCAATACCGTAAAGGAGTGAAGCATGAAACGATATATACTGGCTACCGCGATAGCGTCTCTTGTTGCAGCCCCGGCAATGGCGCTGGCCGCTGGCAGCAATATTCTCAGCGTACATATTCTCGATCAGCAAACAGGCAAACCAGCGCCCGGCGTGGAGGTGGTACTGGAGCAGAAAAAGGATAACGGATGGACGCAATTAAACACCGGGCATACCGACCAGGATGGACGAATTAAAGCACTGTGGCCCGAAAAAGCTGCCGCGCCGGGGGATTATCGCGTTATTTTTAAAACCGGCCAGTATTTTGAAAGTAAAAAACTGGACACGTTTTTCCCGGAGATTCCCGTCGAGTTTCATATCAGCAAAACGAATGAGCACTATCATGTGCCGCTGTTATTAAGTCAGTATGGTTATTCAACCTATCGCGGGAGCTAATTTAGAGCCTATCCTATTAGGGCTATTTTACTTGCCATTTTGGTCCTGGGCAGTGCTCGCCAAAACGCGTTAGCGTTTTGAACGCCGCTTGCGGCGGCCCGAAGGGCGAGCGTAGCGAGTCAAACCTCACGTACAACGTGTACGCTCCGGTTTTTGCGCGCTGTCCGTGTCCAAACAGGCTGCGCCAATAACGCCTGGTGGGACAGGCTCTTAGATTTTATTAATCGCCGGGATTTATGGCGAGCAAACATCGCGGCGGGAATAAAAATCTTCAGCGTATCGACTCTCCTCCCACAAGCGGTGGTTATCCCGCTTGTGGGTATGAGTGACGGTTAAACAGGCGCTTCCATCTCAAGTCTGACCGGATGAAAACGGCGTTTGAAATAAATCAGGCCATGCCCCTCCTGGCTAAGAATAATATTTTTGATCGCCACCAGATACACCAGATGCGTGCCAATGGTTTGTACCTCGCTGATCTCGCCTTCAAGACTGGCCAGCGCGCCGTTAAGTACCGGCTGGCCCAGCGGCCCGTTTTGCCAACATGGCTGGTGAAAACGCTCCTCCATCGCCATCCCCGTCATACCGGCAAAGTGGCGCGCCATCAGCTCCTGCTCATGGTTAAGTACATTAATGCACAGCCTGCCGTTGCCCTGAAAAACGGGGTTCATGGCGCTATTGGCATTAATACATACCATCACGGAGGGCGGCGTATCAGTGACTGAGCAAACCGCTGTTGCGGTGATACCGCAGCGTCCGGCGTGACCCGCCGTGGTTACGATGTTGACCGCTGCCGCCAGACTTGCCATCGCATCGCGAAAACGCAGACGTTGTTCATCTACTTGCATGAGAACCTCCTGCCGCGTTATTTCAGCAGCTTATCCAGTTGATTGATGTCGTCGTTATTGTGCAAATGCGAAACCGTCCAGCCATTCTGATCGTATTCGGAGAGGCAGCGATCGACCATTGCCATCATCTTATCCATATTGCCGGAGCTCTGGGCCTGACGCAGACACTGCAGACGAATTTCATCCTGGCTGCCCGAGTAGTTAATCTCGTACAGCTCATGGCGACCGCCAAACTCGCTGCCGATGGCATCCCACATCAATTTAAGAATTTTGATACGTTCAACATGGTCCATTCCGTTAGAGCCGCGTACGTATTTCGCCAGGTACTGGTCGATTTGCGGATTATTCAGATCGCGGGCGCTGGAAGGCAGGTAAATCAGGCCGCTGGTAACGTTACGTTCAATAATATTTTTAATTTTCGCGTAGGCCATTGGGGCCATCACACGATAGGTTTGCAGCGCGGCGTGGTCCGGTAGCCAGGCGCCGTTTACCCACGGGGTTGCTTCAGAACACATAGAATCGCTCAATGCCCAGAACATATTGCGCCAGGCCACGACTTCGCCGAGATCGGCCTGCACGCCCCGGAACTCTACGGTACCCGTACATTCGAGCGATTTTTTCAGCAGCGCGGTAATGAAATCAAGTTTTACCGCCAGACGAACACAGGCTTGCAGTGGATACATACGGGCAAAGCCGCCTTCCATCGTCCAGCGACGACAACGATCGAAATCACGGTAAATTAATACGTTTTCCCACGGGATCAGCACCTTGTCCATCACCAGAATGGCATCGTTTTCATCAAAACGGCTGGAGAGGGGATAATCAAACGGCGAGCCCGTCGCGCCCGCGACCATTTCATACGAGGCGCGCGAAATAAGTTTTACGCCTTCGGCATCCATTGGCGCGACAAACATCAGAGCAAAATCCGGGTTTTCGCCCATCACCTGGGCTGAGCCGAAACCAATCATGTTGTAGTGAGTCAGGGCGGAGTTAGTGGCGACAACTTTCGCCCCGCTGACAATAATCCCGGCGTCCGTCTCTTTCTCCAGCTTGATATAGACGTCTTTCACTTCGTCGGCAGGTTTGTGGCGGTCAATGGGCGGGTTGACGATTGCATGGTTAAAGTACAGGCCGGTCTCCTGAATACGGGTGTACCAGTTACGGGCGTTCTGCTCAAACTGGCCGTAGAAGGCTGGGTTAGCGCCCAGAGCGCAGCCAAAGGCGGCTTTGTAATCCGGTGTGCGTCCCATCCAGCCGTAACTCAGGCGTGACCACTCGGCGATAGCATCACGCTGTTGGCGCAGATCGTCTGCGCTTTTCGCCACGCGGAAAAATTTATGCGTATAACCGCCGCTGCCGGTATCGGTATTCCAGCACAGGGTGTAAGCGGGAGGGGATTCCCGTGTCGGCGGCGTGGGAAGGTAAGAATACTATGCTTCCGCTTCGCTATCAGGATGCTGGCGCCCCAGAGCAATAAGATCGTCCAGCAGCAGCATCAATTGCTGTGTTTTTTCGGGCGTGAAATCGGCCTCAATTTTTCGATAAGCCTCTTCTACCTCGCTCCGGGCACGGGCGTACAACGTTTGTCCCTGCTCCGTCAACATGACATATAACTTACGCTGATCGTTAACCGGCTTGAGTCGCAACACCAGTCCGTCTCGCTCCATGCGCGTCAATATTCCGGTCAGACTTGGACGCAAAATACAGGTACGAAAGGCCAGCTCGTGAAAATCCATAGAGGGGCTATCGGCCAGGATTCGCACAATGCGCCATTGCTGGTCGGTCAGATTGTGGCTTTTAACGATGGGGCGGAAATAGGTCATTGCCGCTTCGCGCGCCTGAAGCAAGGCGATGGTTAATGAATCATGCATAAGCGTTTCTCTTTTGCAGAATTATTAATACCTGAATAATCGTGTTTACCGATGTGAGCTATGACATCTGTTTTATGTCCAAAGTTTAATAGAAACAAGGGGTTTTATTTAACTATTTGATATATATGTATTTAATAATAAATTTGTGAAAATATTGTTAATCACATCATAAATACTTTACTTAAGCTTGCTAAATGTACAGCGAAAGCATAAATCTAATCATTAATATGTTAATGAAATCACAGCCCGTTAAATCGGCCTGAGGAGTTTATGTATGAAGGGTACTGTTTTCGCCGTTGCGTTAAACCATCGCAGCCAGCTTGATGCCTGGCAAGAGGCTTTCTCTCAGCCTCCCTATAATGCGCCGCCTAAAACCGCAGTGTGGTTCATCAAGCCGCGTAATACGGTGATTCGTCACGGCGAACCCATTCCTTATCCGCAGGGAGAAAAGGTACTGAGCGGCGCGACAGTGGCGCTCATTGTGGGGAAAACCGCCAGCCGGATACGCCCTGAAGCGGCGGCGGACTATATCGCCGGGTATGCGCTGGCTAACGAGGTCAGCCTGCCGGAAGAGAGCTTTTATCGCCCGGCGATTAAAGCGAAATGTCGCGATGGCTTTTGCCCGCTGGGTGAAATGGCGCCGCTGAGTGATGTGGATAATCTCACCATTATCACTGAAATCAACGGACGAGAAGCGGACCACTGGAATACTGCCGATTTACAGCGTAGCGCCGCACAACTGCTTAGCGCGTTAAGTGAGTTCGCTACACTTAACCCTGGCGATGCGATCTTACTTGGTACGCCGCAGAATCGCGTTGCGCTGCGTCCCGGCGATCGGGTGCGTATTCTGGCGAAAGGTTTACCCGCGCTGGAAAATCCGGTTGTCGCAGAAGATGAATTCGCCCGCCACCAGACGTTTACGTGGCCGCTGTCAGCGACGGGAACGTTATTTGCGCTGGGGTTGAACTACGCCGATCACGCCAGCGAGCTGGCATTTACGCCGCCGAAAGAGCCGCTGGTATTTATCAAAGCGCCAAACACCTTTACCGAACATCACCAAACGTCGGTGCGCCCGAACAACGTCGAATATATGCACTACGAAGCCGAGCTGGTCGTGGTGATTGGCAAAACGGCGCGTAAGGTGAGCGAAGCCGAAGCCATGGAGTATGTGGCCGGTTACACCGTCTGTAACGACTACGCGATCCGCGACTATCTGGAAAACTACTACCGTCCGAATCTGCGGGTAAAAAGCCGCGACGGCCTGACGCCGATAGGCCCGTGGATTGTGGATAAAGAGGCGGTTTCTGATCCGCACAACCTGACGTTACGCACCTTTGTCAACGGTGAGCTGCGGCAGGAAGGGACGACCGCCGATCTGATCTTCAGCATCCCGTTCCTGATTTCTTATCTGAGCGAATTTATGACGTTGCAACCGGGCGACATGATTGCCACCGGTACGCCGAAAGGGCTGTCCGATGTGGTGCCGGGGGATGAAGTTGTCGTTGAAGTAGAAGGCGTGGGTCGCCTGGTTAACCGAATCGTCAGTGAGGAGAGCGCAAAATGAAGAAAATAAATCATTGGATTAACGGCAAAAACGTTGCAGGTAACGACTACTTCCAGACCACTAACCCGGCGACCGGTGATGTGCTGGCGGAAGTAGCCTCCGGCGGTGAAGCAGAAGTGAACCAGGCTGTCGCGGCGGCAAAAGAGGCGTTCCCGAAATGGGCCAACCTGCCGATGAAAGAGCGCGCGCGCCTGATGCGCCGCCTTGGCGACCTGATTGACCAGCATGTGCCGGAAATCGCGGCGATGGAAACCGCCGACACCGGCCTGCCTATTCACCAGACTAAAACGTGCTGATCCCGCGCGCCTCGCATAACTTCGAATTCTTCGCCGAAGTGTGCCAGCAGATGAACGGCAAGACCTATCCGGTTGACGATAAAATGCTCAATTATACGCTGGTGCAGCCCGTCGGCGTCTGCGCGCTGGTGTCGCCGTGGAACGTGCCGTTTATGACCGCGACTTGGAAAGTTGCGCCGTGCCTGGCGCTGGGTAACACCGCGGTGCTCAAAATGTCCGAGCTGTCGCCGCTGACTGCCGACAGGCTGGGCGAGCTGGCACTGGAGGCAGGAATTCCGGCAGGCGTGCTGAACGTGGTGCAGGGCTACGGCGCGACGGCGGGCGATGCGCTGGTACGCCACCATGACGTGCGTGCGGTGTCGTTTACCGGCGGTACCGCCACCGGTCGCAATATCATGAAAAATGCCGGGCTGAAAAAATACTCGATGGAGCTGGGCGGCAAATCGCCGGTGCTGATTTTTGAAGACGCCGACATTGAGCGCGCGCTGGACGCCGCGCTGTTCACCATCTTCTCGATCAACGGCGAACGCTGCACCGCTGGGTCGCGCATCTTTATCCAGCAGAGCATTTACCCTGAGTTCGTGAAGCGCTTTGCCGAACGCGCGAATCGCCTGCGTGTCGGCGATCCGACCGACCCGAACACCCAGGTCGGCGCGCTGATTAGCCAACAGCACTGGGAGAAAGTCTCCGGTTATATCCGCCTCGGCATTGAAGAGGGGGCAACGCTGCTGGCGGGCGGTGCGGAAAAACCCACTGACCTGCCTGCGCATCTGAAAGGCGGTAACTTCCTGCGCCCAACCGTGCTGGCCGATGTCGACAACCGTATGCGCGTTGCGCAGGAAGAGATCTTTGGGCCGGTCGCCTGCCTGCTGCCATTCAAAGACGAAGCGGAAGGGTTACGTTTGGCGAACGATGTGGAATACGGTCTGGCCTCTTATATCTGGACCCAGGACGTGAGCAAAGTGTTGCGCCTGGCGCGTGGGATTGAAGCCGGCATGGTCTTCGTCAACACCCAGAACGTCCGCGACCTGCGCCAGCCGTTCGGCGGCGTGAAAGCCTCCGGTACCGGGCGCGAAGGCGGCGAATATAGCTTCGAAGTGTTTGCGGAAATGAAAAACGTCTGCATCTCAATGGGCGACCATCCTATCCCAAAATGGGGAGTTTGATATGGGCAAGTTAGCGTTAGCAGCAAAAATTACCCACGTGCCGTCGATGTATCTTTCTGAACTGCCAGGAAAAAATCACGGTTGTCGTCAGGCAGCCATTGATGGGCATATTGAAATTGGCAAGCGTTGCCGCGAAATGGGCGTTGACACCATTATCGTATTCGACACCCACTGGCTGGTGAATAGCGCTTACCACATTAATTGTGCCGACCATTTCCAGGGCGTCTATACCAGCAACGAATTGCCGCACTTTATTCGCGACATGACCTATGACTATGACGGTAATCCGGCGCTCGGCCATCTGATCGCCGACGAGGCGGTCAAACTGGGCGTGCGCGCCAAAGCGCACAACATCCCGAGCCTGAAGCTGGAGTATGGCACGCTGGTGCCGATGCGCTACATGAACAGCGACAAGCACTTCAAAGTGGTCTCCATCTCGGCGTTCTGCACTGTGCATGATTTTGCCGACAGCCGCAAACTGGGCGAAGCCATTCTCAAGGCGATTGAGAAATATGACGGTACCGTAGCGGTATTCGCCAGTGGTTCTCTGTCGCACCGTTTTATTGACGACCAACGGGCGGAAGAGGGGATGAACAGCTACACCCGCGAGTTCGATCATCAAATGGACGAGCGCGTGGTCAAGCTGTGGCGCGAAGGCAAATTCAAGGAGTTTTGCACCATGTTGCCGGAGTACGCCGACTACTGCTACGGCGAAGGCAACATGCACGACACGGTCATGCTACTGGGAATGCTGGGGTGGGACAAATACGACGGCAAGGTGGAGTTCATCACCGACCTGTTCGCCAGCTCCGGTACCGGCCAGGTAAACGCTGTTTTCCCGCTGCCTGCGTAAGGGGGGTTTATGCCGCACTTTATTGCTGAATGTACTGAAAATATTCGCGAGCAGGCTGATTTACCAAGCCTGTTCAGCAAGGTAAACGAGGCGCTGGCCGCCACCGGGATTTTCCCCATCGGCGGTATCCGCAGTCGCGCCCACTGGCTGGATACCTGGCAGATGGCTGACGGTAAGCATGATTACGCGTTTGTGCATATGACGCTGAAAATCGGCGCCGGGCGCAGCCTGGAGAGCCGTCAGGAAGTCGGCGAAATGCTGTTTGGGCTGATTAAAGCCCACTTCGCCGACCTGATGGAGAACCGCTATCTGGCGCTGTCGTTTGAGATTGCCGAGTTACATCCAACGCTCAATTACAAACAAAACAACGTACACGCGTTATTTAAATAGCACACTCTTTCGCCCGGTGGCGCTGCGCTGACCGGGCCTACAAAAAAACGATGCACGAAGCAGTACCGAACCGTAGGCCGGGTAAGACGCACCCGCGTCGCCACCCGGCGCAGCAGCACCGAATGAGGTAACAGGAAGCAACTATGCTCGATAAACAGACCCATACCCTGATCGCTCAGCGACTTAATCAGGCTGAAAAACAGCGTGAACAGATTCGCGCAGTGTCGCTGGATTATCCCAACATCACTATTGAAGATGCCTATGCCGTACAGCGTGAATGGGTCAATATCAAGATTGCCGAAGGGCGCACGCTCAAAGGCCACAAAATCGGCCTGACCTCAAAAGCGATGCAGGCCAGCTCGCAAATCAGCGAACCGGATTACGGCGCGCTGCTTGACGATATGTTCTTCCATGACGGCGGAGATATCCCCACCGACCGTTTTATCGTCCCGCGTATTGAAGTGGAGCTGGCGTTCGTGCTGGCGAAACCGCTGCGCGGCCCTCACTGCACGCTGTTCGACGTCTACAACGCCACGGATTATGTGATTCCGGCGCTGGAACTGATTGACGCCCGCAGCCACAACATCGACCCGGAAACCCAGCGCCCGCGCAAAGTGTTCGACACCATTTCCGACAACGCCGCCAACGCCGGGGTGATCCTCGGTGGTCGCCCCATCAAACCAGACGAGCTGGATCTGCGCTGGATCTCCGCGCTGCTCTATCGCAACGGCGTGATCGAAGAAACCGGCGTCGCCGCAGGCGTGCTGAATCATCCGGCCAACGGCGTGGCGTGGCTGGCGAACAAGCTTGCCCCCTACGATGTCCAGCTTGAAGCCGGGCAGATCATCCTCGGCGGCTCGTTCACCCGCCCGGTGCCGGCGCGCAAGGGCGACACCTTCCATGTCGATTACGGCAACATGGGCGCGATCAGTTGCCGGTTTGTGTAAGGAAAAAACGATGAAAAATGCTTTCAAAGACGCGTTAAAAGCGGGGCGCCCGCAAATCGGTTTGTGGCTGGGGCTTGCCAACAGTTACAGCGCTGAACTGTTAGCGGGCGCCGGCTTCGACTGGCTACTGATTGACGGTGAACACGCGCCAAACAACGTGCAGACGGTGTTGACCCAGTTGCAGGCGATTGCGCCTTATCCCAGCCAGCCGGTGGTGCGTCCGTCATGGAACGATCCGGTACAGATTAAGCAACTGCTCGACGTCGGCGCGCAAACGCTGCTGATACCGATGGTGCAGAATGCCGATGAAGCGCGAAACGCCGTGGCGGCTACGCGTTATCCGCCTGCCGGTATTCGCGGCGTGGGCAGCGCGCTGGCGCGGGCATCGCGCTGGAATCGCATTCCGGACTATCTCCACCAGGCCAACGACGCCATGTGCGTACTGGTGCAGATTGAAACGCGTGAGGCGATGAGCAATCTGGCGTCAATTCTCGACGTGGATGGCATTGACGGCGTGTTTATTGGCCCGGCGGATCTCAGCGCCGATATGGGCTTTGCCGGCAATCCGCAGCACCCGGAAGTGCAGGCGGCGATTGAGAACGCCATCGTGCAGATACGCGCGGCGGGGAAAGCGCCGGGGATTCTGATGGCCAATGAAGCACTGGCGAAACGTTATCTGGAACTGGGGGCGCTATTTGTCGCCGTCGGCGTTGACACCACGCTGCTGGCGCGCGGAGCGGAGGCGCTGGCGGCGCGCTTTGGCGCAGAAAAAAAACTGTCCGGTGCGTCCGGCGTCTATTAAGCCTGGGCCGGTAAGCGCAGCGCTACCGGGCAACCGTAGTACCCTACAAAATTCCCATCAGAGGAAAAAAAATGAGCGACACATCATCTGCACTTCCGGAAAGCCCCGAGTCTGTCGGTTCGCACAACGCGCTCAGCACGGGTCAACAAACCGTCATAAATAAACTGTTCCGCCGACTGATCGTATTTTTATTCGTGTTGTTTATCTTCTCGTTTTTAGACCGTATCAACATCGGTTTTGCCGGGTTGACGATGGGGCAGGATCTGGGGTTAAGCGCCACCATGTTTGGTCTTGCCACGACGCTGTTTTACGCCACCTACGTCATTTTCGGCATTCCCAGCAACGTGATGTTGAGCATCGTCGGCGCCCGCCGCTGGATTGCGACCATTATGGTGCTATGGGGCATTGCATCTACCGCCACGATGTTCGCGGTGGGACCGAAAAGCCTGTATGTGCTGCGAATGCTGGTGGGCATTACCGAAGCGGGCTTTTTGCCAGGAATATTGCTCTATTTAACCTACTGGTTCCCGGCATTTTTCCGCGCCCGCGCCAACGCATTATTTATGATTGCCATGCCGGCCACTACCGCGTTGGGGTCAATTGTCTCCGGCTATATTTTATCGCTGGACGGCATATTCAATCTGCATGGATGGCAGTGGTTATTCCTGTTGGAAGGATTTCCGTCAGTTTTGTTAGGCATTATGGTCTGGTTTTACCTGGATGATACCCCGGCAAAAGCCAAATGGCTGACGGCAGAGGATAAAAAATGTTTGCAGGAGATGATGGATAATGATCGCCTGACGCTGGTTCAGCCTGAGGGGGCCATCAGCCATAACGCCATGCAGCAGCGTAGCCTGTGGCGCGAAGTATTCACGCCAATTGTACTGATGTATACGCTGGCCTATTTTTGCCTTACCAATACGCTTAGCGCCATTAGTATCTGGACGCCGCAAATCCTGAAAAGTTTTAATGAAGGCAGCAGCAATATCACCATCGGCCTGCTGGCGGCGATCCCGCAGATTTGTACTGTTCTGGGCATGATTTACTGGAGCCGCCATTCGGACAAACATCAGGAGCGTAAACACCACACTGCGTTACCGTTCCTGTTTGCCGCCGCGGGCTGGCTGCTGGCGTCGGCGACCGACCGTAACCTGATCCAGCTCCTGGGGATCGTGATGGCATCCACGGGTTCCTTTAGCGCGATGGCGATCTTCTGGACCACGCCGGATCAGTCGATCAGTTTACGCGCCAGGGCGATAGGCATTGCGGTCATCAATGCCACCGGCAATATTGGCTCCGCGCTCAGCCCGGTTATGATTGGCTGGCTAAAAGATATCACTGGTAGCTTCAATAGCGGACTCTGGTTTGTCGCTTCTCTGTTAGTCGTCGGCGCCGCCATTATCTGGCTCATTCCCATGAAAGCATCGCGTCCGCGCGCCACCCCTTGAGGAGAAACTATGTGCCAACGTGCGATCGCCAATATTGATATCAGCAAAGAGTATGACGAAAGCATGGGCAGTAACGATGTGCATTATCAGTCGTTTGCTCGTATGGCGGATTTCTTTGGTCGTGATATGCAGGCGCATCGCCACGACCAGTTTTTTCAAATGCACTTTCTTGATACCGGGCAGATTGAGCTACAGCTCGACGATCATCGCTATTCGGTGCAGGCGCCGCTATTTGTGCTAACGCCGCCCTCGGTGCCGCATGCTTTTATTACCGAATCGGATAGCGATGGTCATGTTCTGACGGTACGCGAAGAGCTGGTTTGGCCGCTGCTGGAAGTGCTTTATCCCGGCACCAGAGAGGCCTTCGGCCTGCCGGGAATCTGCCTGTCGCTGGCGGATAAACTCAACGAGCTGGCGGCGCTCAAACATTACTGGCAGCTAATTGAGCGGGAGTCCACGGAACAACTGGCTGGCTGCGAACATACCTTGGTACTACTGGCGCAGGCGGTATTTACCTTGCTGTTGCGTAATGCGAAGCTGGACGATCATGCCGCAACCGGGATGCGCGGTGAACTGAAACTTTTTCAGCGCTTTACCCTGTTAATTGACAACCACTTCCATCAGCACTGGACGGTGCCCGATTATGCCTGTGAGTTGCATATTACCGAATCTCGTTTGACCGATATTTGCCGACGTTTTGCTAATCGCCCGCCTAAACGCCTGATTTTTGATCGGCAATTACGCGAGGCGAAACGACTGCTGCTTTTTTCCGACAATGCTGTCAACGAGATCGCCTGGCAATTAGGTTTTAAAGATCCGGCTTATTTCGCCCGTTTCTTTAATCGCCTTGCTGGCTGTTCTCCTTCGCAGTTTCGCCAACGTGAAGTTCCTTCTTTTCTCAACTAAGAAGAGTAAAAACATGATGAAAAAAAGCGTCGCTATGCTGGCGGTTTGTATGCTGGCGCAAAGCCACCTTGCCATTGCTGCCGGTGCTCCTGCGCCTCAAGAGATCAACATTGTTTTACTGGGCACCAAAGGCGGGCCTTCTTTGCTCAATACAGCCAGACTACCGCAAGCGACGGCGCTCACTATCGGCGATAAGATATGGCTGATAGATGCCGGCTACGGCGCCAGTCTGCAACTGGTGAAAAATGGCATTCCACTGCGCAACATCAATACTATTTTGCTCACCCATCTGCACAGCGACCACATACTGGATTATCCTTCCTTGCTGATGAATGCCTGGGCAAGTGGCCTGAAAGACCATACCATACAGGTTTATGGCCCGCCGGGAACCCAGGCGATGACGAAGGCTAGCTGGAAGGTCTTTGACAGGGATATCACGTTACGCATGGAAGAAGAGGGGAAACCCGATCCGCGCAACCTGGTTAAGGCGACCGATATCGGCCAGGGCGTCATCTATAAAGATGAACTGGTCACAATAAGCGCGCTGAAAGTGCCTCATTCCCCTTTCCCGGACGGTGAAGCGTTTGCTTACCGTTTTGATACTCAGGGTAAGCGAATCGTCTTCTCTGGCGATACGTCCTGGTTTCCTCCGCTTGCAACGTTTGCCCAGGGGGCGGATATCCTGGTACATGAGGCGGTACATGTCCCTTCGGTAGCAAAACTGGCTAATAGTATTGGCAACGGAAAAACGCTGGCTGAAGCGATTGCGTCGCATCACACCACGATTGAAGATGTCGGTAAGATTGCTCGCGAGGCCCACGTGAAAAAACTGGTGTTAAGTCATCTGGTGCCTGCGACGGTTGCGGATGACGTCTGGCAACAGGAAGCCATGAAAAATTACCCGGGCCCTGTCATTGTCGGTCATGACAATATGACGATAAGCGTACCGTAAGCATCAGGGCAGGGGTAAACCAACGGGCTGACATCATGTCAGCCCGTTATGCTTTTGGCGATCAGCATGACGCGCAGAGCTTTTGTCTAAAACATTATTTTTTCTAAACACTACTTGCTGATTTTTATGCACAATAAAGGTAAGATGATTGCTCTGGTGAAATATCACTAAATAAGAATGTCACGGATGGAATTTATACAGTGTTAAAAGCAATGCGTTTCTTTGTCTGCCGGCCATCAGTAATATCCTCTGTACCGGCTCCTCGTTGCCAAAGTGAAGGTTAGATTAAACGAATCAAAAAATATCCGAACTGTACAATTTTTATATCAAACATATTTAACTGCAAAATACTGCAAACGTGCGCGAATACACTTAATCAGTAGTATGGCTAATGCATACTTTATTTCCTAAACTTTCTTATTATCTATTTGAATATTTCTGGTTAAACCAAATGGACAAACGGATACCAGACACTCGAAAGGATAACTGCAAGCTTCTGGTTTAGGATTGCAGTTACCAGGACAGTGGCTATTTTCTTTAAGCGATTTCCATAGAACAGGATTAAACCTGGTAACGTTGTAAACAGTAACGGGATAAAGTTTATCGTTTATTAAGACCCCCTTATTAAAGGGGATGATAATGCTACCTGGAGGCATGTAAACATCTGCTTGATACCATAAGGTCAATCTAAGATTTTTTAGGCTATGTATGCATGAGAACGACACTCCGGTAGAGGGACTTATAACTGTATCAACGACCTTCCATTCCATTACAGAAACCTTTTAAGTGAAATAGTCAATGGTGTAAATTACATTTTCCGCAAGCCTATTCAGGATAGATGAAAATCTGAGAAACATAACTCGTTGAAAACGATCGTTTTTTATTGACCACTCTATTTATATTGATTTTTTAATAAGTTATTTATTTTATGCTCTTATTTTGTTTACATTCTATTACATTTTTGTATTTTATACGTGGTGTAAATATTGGGCGGTAGTGGATGTTATAACGCTCAATTATTAAACTGTAAGTGACTGTTGTATTTCTTATTTATAAATACCGCAACCTGTAAGCGCAGCGGTACATTTTACCCGGCATTGACAGGGAGAAGATACGTATCAACCAGAGAGTACAAAACAGTGAAAGAATATATTCTTCAGGCAATAAATGATCGCTAACGTGTAAAAATAACCGACGAATCTAAAAAATGTGAGCGTGTGGCTGGTCTTTATTTAAACGATGATCTTCGCAATGGCGCATTAATGGCTGACATTGGCGGTTCGTTGATCGGCTTGTGCGCGGTGAAAGGCTATATTTCTTCCGTTGCGGGAAGTATGTCAGAGGCATTCTGGTATTATACCGGGTGTATGTAAATCCGGGGTGGGCAGAAAGCCCACCCTCGGTTTATTGCCTTTATCGTGGATTAGGGATGCGAGATAAAGCGAGAAAGGCGTTGCAGCAGTAACCGGTTTTCTTCGCGCAGCCGTGAATTCTCTTCCAGCAGCGTTAACGCGACCGCGATCCCTGGCCAGTCGAGCGCCAGCTCCTCGCGTAAGCGTAGCGCGCGTTGTACCACGCTCGCTGCGCGATCGTCGAATTGCCAGTCGGCGTTATCGTCTTCGTAAGGCTCAATTACGCCAAGTCCGACGATTTCGTTTAGCTCCTCTTCCGTCACGCCGGTGTGCAAACAAAATTCGGTGATGGTAAAGGTGACAGTGATGTTAGCCATTATGCTTTCCCCCATTGCTGGCGTGGGTCAAAGGACGACTGCGCGTCCGCCAGTTGTTGCCACAGGGCAGCTGTTTTCTCGTCAGGTTTCGGCGGCATAACGATTTTGATGATGGCATAGAGATCGCCAGTGTGCTTTTTACTGGCTAATCCTTTTCCTTTGATACGCAGCCGCTGACCTGCCTGGCTGCCGGGGGGAATGGTCAGCAAAATACGCTCTTTAAGCGTTGGCACAGACACCTTAGCGCCGAGCGCCGCCTCCCATGGGGCAAGCGGAAGGACGACTTCCAGATCCTGATTGACGATATCAAAGAGCGGATGCGGGGCAATATGGATAACGAGCCATAAATCGCCATTAGGTCCGCCGTTTTCCCCCGGCGTGCCCTGGCCTTTCAGTCTGATTCGTTGCCCGTTGCTGACGCCAGCCGGGATTTTCACATTCAATGTTTTGGGAATTTCCCGCTCCACCAGGCCGAACGCGTTATAAACGGGGACGGAATAGCTAATCGTACGCTGGTGCTCTTCCAGCGTTTCTTCCAGGAATACCGCCACTTCAATTTCGATATCATGACCGCGTGCGGCGTGGCGGTGGTGCGAATGACGACCGTGCTGACCAAAAATAGACGAGAAAATATCATCAAAATCTTCGGCGTTATACGGCTGGCCTTCGTGTTGCTGGAACTGGCGATTAAATTGTGGATCGTTACGGTGTTGCCATAACTGGTCATACTCGGCGCGCCGTTGCTCATCACTCAGCACTTCCCATGCTTCAGCAACCTCTTTGAAACGGGCTTCGGCATCGGGTTCTTTGCTGACATCTGGATGGTACTTGCGGGCCAGTCGGCGATAGGCGGTCTTAATCGTCTTGAGATCGTCCGTCGGTTTCACGCCCATAATGGCGTAATAATCCTTAAGTTCCATAGCATCATCTCGCTAAATCAATACATACAGAAGGGACCCCAAAAAGGTTTCTCCACTAAGTGTAGGGTAAACCTGAAAAGTGCGTATGAAAACACCAGTTATATCATTAGTAAGAATAAATTACGTTGTTCGACTATCAGAAGGTTGCGCAGCGCGCCGACATAACTTTACAGGGGAAAGGTTGCCAAAACCGCGCCAGTGGCTAAGATAACTCGCGTTAAACAGTGAGGGCGCAATGGCGAAACAACAACGGATGGGCTGGTGGTTTCTTTGCCTTGCATGTGTCGTGGTAATGGTTTGTACCGCGCAACGCATGGCGGGCCTGCACGCCTTGCAGATGCAGGCGACGGCCTCTGCTGCGGTGGTCAGCGCTCCCTCCTCGACAGATGACGGCTCGCCGGTCACTCCCTGCGAATTAAGCGCCAAGTCGCTGCTGGCGGCGCCTCCAGTACTCTTTGAAGGTGCTATCCTTGCGCTTTATCTACTGCTTTCCTTACTGGCGCCTGTCCGGGTCATGCGCCTGCCGTTTTCGCCTCCACGGGCTATTTCGCCGCCCACATTACGGGTACATCTACGATTTTGTGTCTTCCGTGAATGACAGACCGGTTATTACTAACGGTTAATTACTCATTCACGGAGAAAAAATATGATGATTTTATTCAGGCGGATACTGTTCTGCCTGTTATGGCTTTGGCTGCCCGTCTCCTGGGCGGCGGAAAGCGGCTGGCTGCGTTCGCCCGATAACGACCATGCCAGCATACGGCTACGTGCCGATACGTCCGCTAACAGTGAGACCCGGCTGTTGCTGGATGTCAAACTGGAAAACGGCTGGAAAACCTACTGGCGCGCGCCGGGGGAAGGGGGCGTGGCACCCTCTATCGCCTGGAAAGGCGACATGCCTGAGGTAAGCTGGTTCTGGCCAACCCCCTCGCGCTTTGATGTGGCGAATATCACCACCCAGGGATATCACGACGAGGTGACCTTTCCGATGATCGTGCGCGGTACGCCGCCGGCGACCTTGCGCGGTGTGTTGACGTTATCAACCTGCAGCAATGTTTGTCTGTTGACCGATTACCCCTTTTCCGTGACGCCCACTGTGCAGAATGCCGATTTTGCCCATGACTATGCGCGGGCGATGGGTAAAGTTCCGCTCCGCAGTGGGCTAACGGACTCGCTTGACGTTGGCTATCGCCCGGGAGAACTGGTGGTCACTGCTACGCGAGCGGCGGGCTGGTCATCGCCCGGGCTCTATCTTGACACCATAGATGACGTCGATTTTGCGAAGCCTCGCCTGCGCGTAGAGGGCGACAGGTTACAGGCGACGGTGCCGGTGACGGACAGTTGGGGCGAAAAGGCGCCCGATTTGCGCGACAAATCGCTGACCCTCGTGTTAGCCGATGGCGCTATCGCCCAGGAGAGCACGCAAACCATTGGCGCTGCGCCAGCGCAAACGCCGGACAATGCGGCGCTACCTTTCTGGCAAGTTGTAATGATGGCGCTAATCGGCGGACTGATTCTTAATTTAATGCCCTGCGTACTGCCTGTTCTGGGCATGAAACTTGGCTCTATTTTATTGGTAGAGGAAAAAAGCCGCTCTCACATCAGGCGACAATTTTTGGCTTCGGTCGCCGGTATCATTGCGTCATTTATGGCGCTGGCGGCGTTTATGACCCTCCTTCGCCTGTCAAACCATGCGCTGGCCTGGGGAGTCCAGTTCCAGAATGCATGGTTTATTGGTTTTATGGCGCTGGTGATGTTGTTGTTTAGCGCCAGCCTGTTCGGGCTTTTTGAGTTCAGGCTTCCCTCATCTATGACCACGAAACTGGCCACTTACGGCGGTAACGGTATGTCGGGACATTTCTGGCAGGGGGCGTTCGCCACGCTGCTGGCGACGCCTTGTAGCGCGCCGTTTCTGGGCACGGCGGTCGCGGTGGCGCTCACGGCGTCGCTGCCGACGCTGTGGGGGCTGTTCCTTGCGCTTGGCCTGGGAATGAGCGCGCCGTGGCTACTGGTCGCGATACGACCAGGGCTTGCGCTACGTTTACCGCGCCCCGGGCGTTGGATGAATGTCCTGCGCAGGATCCTCGGTCTGATGATGCTGGGGTCGGCTATCTGGCTGGCGACGTTACTCCTGCCGCATTTCGGCTTCACTGCGTCAAAGAGCGCGCAAGACACGGTTCAGTGGCAACCGTTGAGTGAACAGGCAATCCAGTCGGCGCTGGCGCAGCATAAGCGGGTATTTGTCGATGTCACTGCGGACTGGTGTATTACCTGTAAAGTGAATAAATACAACGTCCTGCAAAAAGAGGATGTGCAGGCCGCCTTGCAACAGCCGGATGTTGTGGCGCTGCGGGGAGACTGGACGCTGCCGTCCGATGCCATTACAGATTTTCTGAAAACGCGCGGCCAGGTCGCCGTGCCGTTTAATCAGGTATATGGCCCCGGTTTGCCGGAAGGGGAGGCACTGCCCACTTTGCTGACCCGCGATGCGGTATTACAAACGTTGAAAAAAGCGAAAGGAATAACCCAATGAAATACATGATTGTTTTACTGCTGGCGCTGTTTTCGACGCTGAGCATCGCGCAAGAAACCGCTCCTTTTACGCCGGATCAGGAAAAGCAGATTAAAAATCTGATCCATGCGGCGTTGTTTAACGATCCTGCCAGCCCGCGGATAGGCGCTAAACACCCTAAGCTGACGCTGGTGAACTTTACGGATTACAACTGCCCGTACTGCAAACAGCTCGATCCGATGCTGGAAAAGATTGTGCAGAAATATCCTGACGTTGCGGTCATTATTAAACCGCTGCCATTCAAAGGAGAGAGTTCCATACTGGCGGCGCGTATTGCGCTGACCACCTGGCGCGATCATCCGCAACAGTTCCTCGCGCTACATGAAAAACTTATGCAAAAGCGCGGTTACCATACGGATGACAGTATTAAACAGGCCCAGCAGAAAGCAGGGGCGACGCCAGTGACGCTGGATGAAAAAAGCATGGAAACGATACGCACTAATTTGCAGTTGGCAAGACTGGTCGACGTGCAAGGAACGCCAGCGACGATCATTGGCGACGAGCTGATTCCGGGCGCAGTGCCCTGGGATACGCTGGAAGCGGTGGTGAAAGAAAAACTGGCGGCTGCCAATGGCGGGTAAACTGCGGCGTTGGCTGCGTGAAGCCGCGGTTTTTCTGGCGCTCCTCATCGCGATAATGGTGGTCATGGACGTCTGGCGCGCGCCGCAGGCGCCTCCGGCGTTTGCCGCGACACCATTACATACGCTGACGGGAGAGTCGACAACTCTGGCGACCTTGAGCGAGGAACGCCCCGTACTGCTCTATTTTTGGGCCAGCTGGTGCGGGGTATGCCGCTTTACCACGCCTGCGGTCGCTCACCTGGCGGCGGAAGGGGAAAACGTCATGACCGTTGCGCTCCGCTCCGGCGGTGATGCTGAGGTTGCCCGCTGGCTGGCGCGCAAGGGCGTTGACTTCCCGGTCGTCAATGATGCTAACGGCGCCTTATCCGCTGGCTGGGAAATCAGCGTGACGCCAACGCTGGTGGTGGTTTCACAAGGTCGGGTTGTGTTCACCACCAGCGGCTGGACCAGCTATTGGGGCATGAAGCTTCGGCTGTGGTGGGCAAAAACGTTCTGAATATGCGCCGGGGTTTCCCGGCGCTAACGCGTTTACTGTAAGAAAAACCTCCGTTTTGCGAAATCGTTCCCGGAAAAATGATCCATTTCTGTCACACTCAGAACGATTTGATAACAACAAGAGGTCATAGGGATGAAAAAATCATTACTCGCTGTTGCTGTGGCAGGGGCTGTTTTGTTGTCATCCGCCGTACAGGCGCAGACAACGCCGGAAGGTTATCAATTACAACAGGTGCTGATGATGAGCCGCCATAATCTGCGGGCGCCGCTGGCGAATAATGGCAACGTACTGGCGCAGTCGACGCCGAACGCCTGGCCGGCGTGGGACGTTCCCGGCGGGCAACTGACGACGAAAGGCGGCGTGCTGGAAGTCTATATGGGACACTACACACGTGAATGGCTGGTCGCGCAGGGGCTGATACCGTCGGGAGAATGTCCGGCGCCCGACACGGTATATGCCTATGCGAATAGTTTGCAGCGCACCGTCGCCACCGCGCAATTTTTCATTACCAGCGCTTTCCCCGGCTGTGATATTCCTGTTCATCATCAGGAAAAAATGGGCACTATGGACCCTACCTTCAATCCGGTGATTACCGATGATTCCGCCGCGTTCCGGCAACAGGCCGTACAGGCGATGGAAAAGGCGCGTAGTCAGCTACATCTTGATGAGAGTTATAAACTGCTTGAGCAGATAACGCATTATCAGGACTCGCCGTCCTGCAAAGAGAAGCATCAGTGTTCGCTAATCGACGCGAAAGATACCTTCAGCGCGAACTATCAGCAAGAGCCTGGCGTGCAGGGGCCGCTGAAAGTAGGGAACTCGCTGGTGGATGCGTTTACCCTGCAATATTACGAAGGCTTTCCGATGGATCAGGTCGCTTGGGGCGGGATCCACACCGATCGGCAGTGGAAGGTGCTGTCAAAACTGAAAAACGGCTACCAGGACAGCCTGTTTACCTCACCCACGGTGGCGCGCAATGTCGCTGCGCCGCTGGTAAAATATATCGATAAGGTGCTGGTTGCCGAGCGCGTTAGCGCGCCGAAGGTTACCGTGCTGGTGGGGCATGATTCCAATATCGCGTCGCTGCTGACGGCGCTGGATTTTAAACCCTATCAGCTCCATGACCAGTATGAGAGAACGCCGATTGGTGGTCAGCTTGTCTTCCAACGCTGGCATGACGGTAACGCTAACCGGGATTTGATGAAAATCGAGTATGTCTACCAGAGCGCCCGGCAGTTACGTAATGCGGAAGCGTTAACGCTCAAATCGCCTGCGCAAAGGGTAACGCTGGAACTGAAAGGATGTCCGGTGGATGCGAACGGCTTCTGTCCGCTGGATAAGTTCGATAACGTCATGAACACTGCTGCAAAATAGCCGTATGCCCCCGCGCAGGCGGGGGCGTTTGTGTTATACGTTCTTACGTTCGATGACTTGTTCGCCCCA
This sequence comes from Salmonella sp. K21076, assembly GCF_039650795.1. Taxonomy (NCBI): domain Bacteria; kingdom Pseudomonadati; phylum Pseudomonadota; class Gammaproteobacteria; order Enterobacterales; family Enterobacteriaceae; genus Salmonella; species Salmonella sp. K21076. Next base: position 62,909 of record NZ_JBCLYA010000011.1, on the reverse strand, counting down.
GAAGAGCGAGTCTTTGTCCGTTTTCTCAAAGGCTTTGATCAGCACCTCATCGCTACCTTCTTCCCATATTTTTTCTGCCAGTTTCTCGTCATAGTGAGCGACTTCAAAAATGGCTTCGGCAATTTCCGGCGACGTATTACGCAGGCTTGCCCATTCGCCGACGCGGTGCGCTTTTGCTTCTTGAGTTGGCATTCGAATCCTCCTGTTGAAGATTAGCCGTTGAGTTTGACTGCCAGACCGGCGACGTATTCCCCCTGATAGCGAGCGATAGAGAGTTCCTCCTGGCTTGGTTGACGTGAACCGTCGCCTCCAGCGATAGTCGTTGCGCCGTAAGGCGTACCGCCGCGAACCTGGGAGACGTCAAACAGTTCCTGTGCGGAATAGCCTATCGGGACAATCACCATCCCATGATGGGCAAGCGTAGTCCAGGTCGAGGTGATGGTCTGCTCCTGGCCGCCGCCCGTTCCGGTAGAACTGAACACGCCGCCGAGCTTGCCGTATAGCGCGCCGGATGCCCACAGTCCGCCGGTTTGGTCCAGGAAGGTACGCATCTGGCCTGACATATTGCCAAACCGGGTTGGCGTACCAAAAATAATGGCATCGTAATCCGCCAGCTCCTGTGGGGTGGCAACCGGTGCGTTTTGCGTTTTACCGCCAGCTTTTGCGAAGATTTCAGGCGGCATTGTTTCTGGCACACGCTTTATAATGACCTCTGCGCCGTCGACTTTCTTTGCCCCTTCCGCCACCGCGTGCGCCATGGTTTCAATGTGTCCGTACATGGAATAATAGAGCACCAGAATCTTTGCCATTTGTACTACTCCTCAGATTAATCAGGTGTGTAGCGATTCGCTACGTCTATTTAAAGATATGCCCTCCTGTGAAGAGTGCAAATTTCAGCGCCATTTCTTTGATTTATAACAATAATTAATTTGGCGACCTTTGTTGCAAAATGATACATTTTTAAGCGCTTTGATTTTTCCAAGTATAAGAATAACTTATTTATTTCTCATGGTTATTATTCTGCATATTCGGCTTCTGATGTTGCAGAATATTTCGGTAAGCGGCCTACCACGGCGTTTTTCACTATGCTTAATTTTACGCGGCGTTACTGATGATATCGTTCATACGCGGCGCGAGGAGATACTCCTCATTACCTATGCAATATGATGTCTAATCTATGACGGAGGTCAGTAATGGCAAACCATCGTGGCGGTTCCGGTAATTTTGCGGAAGACCGCGAAAGAGCATCAGAAGCAGGTCGTAAAAGTGGTCAGCACAGCGGGGGCAATTTTAAGAATGACCCGCAGCGTGCATCCGAAGCAGGCAAAAAAGGGGGCAAAAGCAGTAACCGTAATCGCTAGCCTGCGTCACAACAGCAAGACGCTGAGCGTTTCGCGCTAAAAAGCGTCATGCGCCACCGCCGCCGGATTTCCGGCGGTTTTTTTGTTTATAAGCCGGATTTGGTATGCTTGCGTCCTGACGAAAAGGAGAGGGCGCATGTCGCAACGCACAGAGAAAAAAATCGGGAAACGTTCGCAGGCCACCGGTGCAAAACGGCAGCTTATCTTAACCGCCGCGCTTGCCGTTTTTTCCCAGTATGGCATTCATGGCGCGCGTCTTGAACAGGTCGCCGAGCGGGCAGGCGTCTCCAAAACCAATCTGCTTTATTATTATCCCTCGAAAGAGGCGCTGTATGTCGCGGTAATGCGACAGATTCTGGATGTCTGGTTGGCGCCGCTCAAGGCGTTTCGCGCAGAATTTTCCCCTCTGGAGGCCATCAAAGAGTATATCCGTCTCAAGCTGGAGGTTTCGCGTGATTATCCGCAGGCGTCGCGGCTCTTCTGCATGGAGATGCTGGCGGGCGCGCCGCTCTTAATGGATGAACTGACCGGCGATCTAAAAGCGTTGATAGATGAAAAATCCGCGCTGATTGCCGGATGGGTGCACAGCGGGAAACTCGCGCCCGTTTCTCCGCATCATTTGATCTTCATGATTTGGGCCGCCACGCAACATTACGCCGATTTCGCCCCTCAGGTTGAAGCGGTAACCGGCGCGACGCTTCGCGATGAAGCCTTTTTCAACCAAACGGTCGAAAGCGTTCAGCGCATTATTATTGAAGGGATTCGCGTGCGTTAACCGGCTGGCGGCAGTGGGCAGCTCAAATCACCCTCTTCACATTGCAGCAGCGAGGCTAAAAACGCTTCGCGTTCGTTCGTTTTATCGGTCAGGCACTGGCTGGCGATCATGGGTTGAACGCTGCCGCCCTCCGTACCTGAGCGAATCAGCGCGCAATCGGCGTCGCGCAGGGCAATCCATGCCACCTGCGCTTTTTGCAATAGCTCACGCTGCGGCGGTTGCGCACGCTTAATCGCGCTTTGATAGGTTTCGTTCAGCTTTTTATCTGCCGCCTGGTATTGCGCGGCGGCGCAGCGATTCATTTCCAGCTGCGTACTGGCGCTGGCACACTCATCGGCCAACGCCTGACTGCTGAACAACAACGCCGCGCAGGTAAGGAAAATTCGTTTCATACGGTCCTCTGACGCGAGTAAAAAGGCTCCATTGACGGAGCCTTAATTAACCACAGTATTAGCCAATTGTCATCAGGCTGGCATTACCGCCAGCGGCGGCAGTGTTTACGCTCAGCGAACGTTCAATATAGAGCCGTTCCAGCAGCATATTGCTTTCGCCGCGGGCGAACCCCTGTACCGACACTATCGCGCCTTCGCGGGCGGCGACGGCTTCGCACACGGTTCGCAGCTTGTCGGAGTCGCCGTGGAAAATCACCGCGTCAAACGGCTGCGCCATCAGCGTTTCCGCTTTCGCAAACTGGACACGCGCCGCGACGGCGGCGGGGAGACGTTTCGCCAGATCGCGGTGGAAGGCGTCGTCTGACCATAGCGCCTGACTGCCGACGGCGAGAACGGCGGCAAGCTGCGTCAACGCGTCCTGTTCATCATCAGCCAGGCATAACACCCGTTCACGCGGCAACAGCGTCCAGGTATTACGCTCGCCGGTCGGCCCCGGTAGCAGGCGCTGCGTGCCGGCCTGCGCCAGATCGGCGAATTGTCGGCAGAGCGTCTGTAGCGCCGGGCGATCCGCCGCCCATTGCGTCAGAGCGGTCAACGGCGCGAGTAGCGTGGTTTTAAGCTGCGCATCCACCGGGTAACGCGCATCCTGACGAGTCAGCGTCGTATTGAGCGCATTGGGCGGGCGGTGTGCCAGCAGGCGGTAGAGATAGAGCGGCCCTCCCGCTTTTGGCCCGGTGCCGGACAGGCCTTCGCCGCCAAACGGCTGGACGCCGACGACCGCGCCCACCATATTACGGTTAACGTACAGGTTGCCGACATGGGCGGAACCGGTGACTTGCGCAATGGTTTCATCAATACGGGTATGTACGCCCAGCGTTAGCCCGTAGCCGGAAGCGTTAATCTGTTCGATAAGCTCCGCCAGTTGGTTACGGTTATAACGCACGACGTGCAGCACGGGCCCGAAGACCTCTTTTTCCAGTTCTGCGAAGTTTTCCAGCTCAATAAGCGTGGGCATAACAAACGTACCGGTCTGCCATTCCTGCGCGTCATCGCTGTTTTCACGCGCGGCCTGGAAAACCGGGCGGCCTTTGGCGCGCATCGTCTGGATATGACGTTCAATGTTGGCTTTGGCCTCGCTATCGATCACCGGCCCGATATCGGTCGTCAGACGGCCTGGATTCCCCATCCGACACTCCGCCATCGCGCCGCGTAACATTTTCAGCGTATGTTCGGCGATATCGTCCTGCAAACACAGCACGCGGAGCGCGGAACAGCGTTGTCCGGCGCTGTCGAAGGCGGAAGCCAGCACATCCACGACCACCTGCTCGGTGAGCGCGGAAGAGTCGACAATCATAGCGTTCATACCGCCGGTTTCCGCAATCAACGGAATAGGGCGCCCCTGGGCGTCAAGACGCGTGGCGATGTTGCGCTGCAACAACGTCGCGACCTCCGTGGAACCGGTAAACATCACGCCGCGTACACGCGCATCGGCGGTAAGCTGGGCGCCGACGGTTTCTCCCCGTCCCGGCAACAGTTGCACGACGCCCGGCGGTACGCCCGCTTCCAGCAAAATGGCAATGCCCTGGGCGGCAATCAGCGATGTCTGCTCTGCCGGTTTCGCCAGAACGCTGTTACCTGCCGCCAGCGCGGCGGCGATTTGGCCAGTGAAAATGGCCAGCGGAAAGTTCCACGGACTGATACAGACCACCGGCCCTAACGGGCGATGCGTTTCGTTATCGAAATCGTCACGCACTTGACCGGCATAATAATGGAGGAAGTCTACCGCTTCGCGCACTTCGGCAATGGCGTTGCTGAACGTTTTCCCCGCTTCACGCACCAACAGGCCAATCAACTGCTGCATTTGGTCTTCCATCAATACCGCCGCCCGCTGCAAAATAGCGGCGCGTTCTTGCGGCGGCGTCGCAAACCAAACCGGCGCCTGATTGACCGCGTTTTGCAACGCCTGTTCAACCTCGCTTTCTGTCGCTTCGCGTCCCCAGCCAACAATATCTTTCGGTTCCGCCGGGTTGATAACCGGCGTCATCTCACCGTCGGCCACCGGTTGTTCCAGCACAGGTTTGGCCTGCCATTTCTGCATGGCGTTGCTTAACAGGGCAGAAGAAAGCGAGGCGAGGCGATGTTCATTCGCTAAATCAAGTCCGGCGGAGTTTATCCGACCTTCGCCGTACAGATCGCGCGGCAGCGGAATTTTTGGATGCGGTATGCCAGCCTGACCTTCCTGCTGCGCCAGTTTTTCCACGGCCTCGACCGGGTCGGCCACCAGTTCATCGAGCGGTAGGGTGGCATCGGCGATGCGGTTGACAAAAGAGGTGTTGGCGCCGTTTTCCAGCAGGCGTCGTACCAGATAGGCCAGCAGGGTTTCGTGTGTTCCCACCGGCGCGTAAATACGGCAGGGACGGTTAAGTTTTCCGTCCCCCACTTTACCGGTGACCTGTTCATACAGCGGTTCTCCCATGCCGTGCAGGCACTGGAATTCGTACTGACCCGGATAGTAATTTTGCCCGGCCAGATGATAAATCGCCGCCAGTGTGTGAGCGTTATGGGTCGCGAACTGCGGGTAGATCAGATTAGGGACGGCGAGCAGTTTTTTCGCGCAGGCCAGATAAGAGACATCGGTATACACTTTGCGGGTATAAACTGGATAGCCCTCCAGCCCTTCCATTTGCGCGCGTTTGATCTCGCTATCCCAGTAGGCGCCTTTCACCAGACGAATCATCAGCCGACGGCGGCTACGGGAGGCCAGATCGACTAAATAATCAATGACCAGCGGGCAGCGTTTCTGGTAAGCCTGAATCACAAAGCCAATGCCGTTCCAGCCCGCCAGTTCGGGTTCGAAGCAGAGTTTTTCCAGCAGATCAAGCGAGATCTCCAGACGATCCGCCTCTTCGGCGTCGATATTGAGACCGATATCATACTGGCGCGCCAGCAGCGTCAGGGATTTCAGGCGCGGATAAAGCTCCTCCATTACCCGATCGTATTGCGCGCGACTATAGCGTGGATGCAGGGCGGACAGCTTAATCGAGATGCCTGGCCCTTCGTAAATACCGCGACCGTTAGACGCTTTGCCGATGGCATGAATCGCTTGCTGGTAAGAGACCATATAGGCCTGCGCATCGGCGGCGGTTAACGCGGCTTCGCCCAGCATATCGTAAGAATAGCGGAACCCTTTCTCTTCCAGTTTTCGGGCATTCGCCAGCGCCTGAGCAATGGTTTCGCCAGTCACGAACTGCTCGCCCATTAAACGCATCGCCATGTCGACGCCTTTGCGGATTAACGGTTCGCCGCTCTTGCCGATAATGCGGTTCAGCGAGCGCGAAAGATTGGCTTCGTTATGCGTTGAGACCAGTCGGCCGGTAAAGAGCAGCCCCCAGGTGGCGGCGTTTACAAACAGCGACGGGCTACGGCCAATATGCGACTGCCAGTTGCCATTACTGATTTTGTCGCGAATTAACGCATCGCGCGTAGCTTTGTCGGGAATACGCAGCAGCGCTTCCGCCAGACACATCAGCGCTACGCCTTCTTGCGAAGAGAGGGAAAACTCCTGCAACAGGCCTTGCACCATACCCGCGCGACCGCTGGCGGATTTTTGATTGCGCAATTTCTCCGCCAGTTGATACGCCAGTTTATGCGCCTGCTCAGCGACAGGCGGCGACAGGCGCGCCTGTTCCATTAGCATTGACACCGCATCGGTTTCCGGGCGGCGCCAGGCGGCGGTGATGGCGGCGCGAGAGACGGATTGGGGAAGAATCTGTTCGGCAAACTCCAGAAAGGGCTGATGCGGCTCATCCTGCGGCGCGACCGGCTCCTCGCTTTCATTTGCCGCGCCGGCAAACAGCGCAGGTAGCTCCGGTAGCGTATCGCTATTTTCCAGCTTGTCCAGATAGCTAAAGATTGCCTGTTTTATTAACCAGTGCGGCGTGCGATCGATACGCGACGCGGCCATTTTGATCCGTTCGCGCGTGGCGTCGTCCAGCTTAACCCCCATCGTGGTGGTTCCCATACCCTCTACTCCTGTTATTCGCTCTATCTGCTAACCAATAGTTAGCGGAAAATATCCACTATATTGCAACTTTGTGCAACCGCGTTAAATGTGACCTGCGTTGCAAGCTTAAAAATGAATAAATTGTTAAAAAAAGAAAGTGGGAGTCTGACGGGGAAAACCATCTGGATTTATTTTCTCTGCGGTAGTTAACACTTTTAAAAGGTGCAACCGCAAAAAATGTGAGAGAGTGCAACCTGGAGAAAAATAGTATCCCTCTGCAATCAAATTTGATGTAAATGGTGTGTTAAATCGATTGTGAATAACCACCGATTCCGGCAGGATACGGTCGCCCTGGTAAACATAACACCCTTGCCACGTTCCGGCAGGGTACAAAACGGCACGCTACGGTAGTGCCAATAAATAAATTTGGAGAACCTTGATGGCTATTAGCACACCGATGTTGGTGACATTCTGTGTCTATATTTTTGGCATGATATTGATTGGGTTTATCGCCTGGCGCTCAACCAAAAACTTTGATGACTATATTCTTGGCGGTCGCAGCCTGGGGCCGTTTGTTACGGCTTTATCAGCCGGCGCGTCGGATATGAGCGGCTGGCTGTTAATGGGGCTGCCTGGCGCTATCTTTCTGTCGGGGATCTCTGAAAGCTGGATCGCCATTGGCCTGACGTTAGGCGCATGGATTAACTGGAAGCTGGTGGCCGGGCGCCTGCGCGTGCATACCGAATTTAACAATAACGCGCTCACGCTGCCGGACTATTTTACCGGTCGGTTTGAGGATAAGAGCCGAGTCCTGCGTATTATTTCCGCGCTGGTCATTCTGCTGTTTTTCACTATCTATTGCGCATCAGGTATTGTCGCTGGGGCACGACTGTTCGAAAGCACCTTCGGTATGAGCTATGAAACCGCACTGTGGGCGGGGGCCGCGGCAACCATTATTTATACCTTTATCGGCGGGTTTCTTGCCGTTAGCTGGACGGATACCGTTCAGGCCAGCCTGATGATTTTTGCGTTAATCCTGACGCCGGTGATGGTTATTGTCGGCGTAGGCGGTTTTAGCGAGTCGCTGGAAGTGATCAAGCAAAAGAGCATCGAGAATGTCGACATGCTCAAGGGGCTGAATTTTGTCGCTATTATTTCTCTGATGGGCTGGGGGCTGGGTTACTTCGGTCAGCCGCATATCCTGGCGCGCTTTATGGCGGCGGATTCCCATCACAGTATTGTTCATGCGCGTCGTATCAGTATGACCTGGATGATTCTGTGTCTGGCGGGCGCGGTGGCGGTGGGCTTCTTTGGCATTGCGTACTTTAACAATAACCCCGCGCTGGCCGGGGCGGTGAACCAAAACTCAGAACGCGTATTTATTGAACTGGCGCAGATCCTGTTTAACCCGTGGATTGCCGGTGTTCTGCTGTCTGCTATCCTGGCGGCGGTGATGTCGACGTTGAGCTGTCAGTTGCTGGTATGCTCCAGCGCGATTACGGAAGATTTATATAAGGCTTTTCTGCGTAAAAGCGCCAGCCAGCAAGAGCTGGTATGGGTAGGGCGAGTGATGGTGCTGGTGGTAGCGCTGATCGCCATTGCGCTGGCGGCGAATCCTGATAACCGTGTGCTGGGGCTGGTGAGCTACGCCTGGGCTGGATTCGGCGCGGCATTTGGACCTGTTGTCCTGTTTTCTGTGATGTGGTCGCGTATGACACGTAACGGCGCGCTGGCGGGAATGATTATTGGCGCGGTGACGGTTATCGTCTGGAAACAATATGGCTGGCTGGATCTGTATGAGATTATCCCTGGCTTCATTTTCGGCAGCCTGGGGATCGTAATCTTTAGCCTGCTTGGCAAAGCGCCGACAGCAACGATGCAGGAACGCTTTGCAAAAGCGGACGCGCATTATCATTCCGCGCCGCCGTCGAAGCTACAGGCGGAATAACCGACATGTCCGATAGCATTATTGCCATCGGATATATTTTACCAGGCGGCGTTATACGCCTGCCTGGTCCTCTGATAAGTCCCGGACCGATTGACTGAAGGTGTTCAGGTAAATGAGGACGCTCTCTCAAACTATTTTTAGCCCTTGAGCGCCGTTAACGCGGCCGTAATACGTCTCGAGTAATCACTAACTGACCATATATGAAATCGCCTGTTAATGGTACCAATAGCCTTGACGCAATAGAGTAATGACAAAAATTAAAACGAGTCAGCGTTACTGGCGTAAGTATGCCGCACAAAATTTTGCATAAATAATGCCGTTTTAGCGATGGGAGAGAGGACACGTTAATTACTCCGTTTTAATCTTTTATATGTTGAATATTCAATGGGTTATGGGTGTTTTCACCATTAATACCCATAGTAGCTAATGATTATCTTTTTTAGTCTCCTGCCAATGAAATAATTGTGTAATCTTTCTGTAAGAGACTGACAATGACGCAATAATGTTTGGTTAATGTTTGGTGAATATATTGTTGCATTATTGATGTTTTGTGTTGTACTTAGTAGTAATAGCGGTAGTTCCCCGGCAGTGATGGTCACTCACTATGGAGATCGCGAATGGTAATGTCCGCACCAGGACACATTGTTTACAGTAGTTACAACACCCTGTACGGACATTCTCTCTCCGGTGGTGGTCTTGTCATCTTAAAAGCTCTCATCATTTCCCTTACTGTCCATACCCATGACGCCATATGTGGTGCGCGTAGCCGTGTGTGGCGTCGTTTCAAAAAGCAAGCTAAGGCTTACAAGGAAGCCAACCCTCAGATGTGTGTGCGCATAATCGCGTTCAAGAGAACGCGGGTGATGTATACCTACAACTCAAGGTGCTATCCATGGGAAGACAAAAAGCAGTGATCAAAGCTCGTCGTGAAGCAAAGCGTGTGTTGAGACGAGATTCGCGTAGTCATAAGCAACGTGAAGAAGAATCGGTCACGTCACTGGTACAGATGGGCGGAGTAGAAGCCATTGGCATGGCGCGCGATAGTCGCGATACCTCTCCTGTTAAGGCGCGAAATGAAGCACAGGCGCATTATCTGAACGCTATCGACAGTAAACAGCTTATTTTTGCGACCGGCGAAGCCGGCTGCGGAAAAACATGGATCAGTGCGGCAAAGGCGGCAGAAGCATTGATTCATAAGGACGTCGAGAGGATCATTGTGACGCGTCCGGTATTGCAGGCTGATGAAGATCTTGGTTTTTTGCCCGGTGATATCGCTGAAAAATTCGCGCCTTATTTTCGTCCCGTCTACGATGTCCTGCTTAAACGGTTGGGCGCGTCCTTTATGCAATATTGTTTGCGCCCGGAAATCGGTAAGGTAGAAATTGCCCCGTTCGCCTATATGCGTGGGCGTACTTTTGAAAATGCGGTCGTGATCCTCGACGAGGCGCAAAATGTGACTGCGGCGCAAATGAAAATGTTTTTGACGCGATTAGGCGAAAATGTCACGGTCATTGTCAATGGCGATATTACGCAATGCGACCTGCCGCGCGGTGTGCGTTCCGGGTTGAGTGATGCGTTGGAACGCTTTGAAGAAGATGAAATGGTGGGGATTGTGCATTTCAACAAAGACGACTGCGTGCGCTCGGCGCTTTGTCAGCGAACGCTCCACGCATACAGCTAATATAGCATTGACTTTCAGAGCCCGGGAGACCGGGCTTTGTTGTCTATAAAGCGTCCAGCAGACTCATGGACAAAAAAGGAAAATGACGCCTGTACGTGAAGGGAATTATTTTGTCATGTCCAGGGCATTCATTGTCCGTAATTTGCTTTCTCGGGCCTGTTCCGGCGAGGACTGTACAAGAAGGGTATAGAGCAGGTCAAAGACGAAAAGCTGCGCGGCTTTCGTACCGATCGAGTCACCCTGCAACATTCCTTGCCGATTACCATTGATCAGGCAAAAATCGGCCTCTTCACATAATGGAGAACCCAGATTATGGGTAATGGCGACTGTGGTGGCGCCAGCCTGTCGGGCCAATCGGAGTGAATGCACTGTTTCTGGCGATGTGCCCGAGTGACTGACACCCATCGCGACATCGCCTGCTTTTAATAGCGTAGCCTGCATGTACATAAAATGGTTATTGCTTACCGCATCGCCCCGTAAACCAATACGCATTAGCTTGTGTTTCATATCCAGCGCCGTGATCCCCGATGAGCCCACACCAAAGATATAAACTGAGTGACAGTGACGTAGGGCGTCCACGACACCGAGAACCTGTTGCATATCAAGCAGATTTAGCGTTTCAGATAATACATTACTAATGGTGTTCTGCAATTTTAAACCAATGGCGTGGGCATCGTCGGATTCGCTAACTTCGGCATCCAGTAGAGGACTACTGTCATCAGACTCGGTAGTGGCAAGTTCAATGGCCAGGTCCATTTTAAAATCCTGAAAACCTTTATAGCCCAGGGTGCGACAAAAGCGAATAACCGTGGCTTCTCCGGCCTGTGTGTCGCGCGACAAATCGGCAATAGATGACTGTGTCACCTGTCTGGGGAAGGCTAAAATATATTGCGCAATACGCTGGGAGGCACGTGTCAGGCTTTTTTGCATAGCACCCAGAGTGTCAAGGATTTTTCCGGGTTTAAGACGTGGGGGTTGAGGCTCCATATAGTTCCTGCTCTTGAGGGCTGATTGCGGCACAAAGCCTGCAATATCGAACAGAGCAGAGCCTATCAAGTCTGCGGCATGAAAAAAAGCGCGATGTAAGTAAAGGAGGGGGAATATTTACATCGCGTTGCCAACTTATGACAGAACATCACTGGAGAGTAATCTGTTTGCTCTTACGGTGTTTATAGCGCGCCATCTGTCGGATGGTTTATATCTGGCCCGGTATTGTCGCCCCGCGCGTTGGCGTCACCGTGTGCTGTGTCGGTATAGCGTGGTATCATGAAATCATAATGTCACCTTTGGTTCAGGTTTTTCATCCAGCGTCAATGGCGGTGCCGGGGCAAATAACGGGGCGAAAATAACGCCGCTGATCACCACGCTTAGCGAGCCAATGACCCCATAAAAGAAGAAGTTAAGGTCAGTGGCATAGCGTGTGCCCAGCACGGTAATGACGCTGATAATAATTCCTAAAACCGCACTCCCGGCATTTGCTCGTTTAAAGAAAATGCCCAGCATGAACAGACCGGTCATTGGCCCTCCCATCAGACCTATCAGACTATTAAATGCATCCCAGATTTCTGATTCATCGGCCATGACCAGCCATACCGAGGCCGCGCTACTTATCAGGCCCGCGACCAGAATAACTAACTTAGCTATTTTCATACGGTTTTCTGGCGTTCCTTTTTTATGACTCAAACGCTGATAGATATCGGAATTAAAACAACTGGAAATGCTGTTTAAGCTGCTGGAGATGCTGGACTGCGCGGCAGCGAAAATAGCGGAGATTATCAACCCTGCAATGCCGACTGGCATTTCGGTGACCACGAATAAGGGCAAAATGCCGCCAGTGTTGAATCCCGCCGGTAATAATTGTGGATGTTGCTGATAGTAGACAAATAATGCCGAGCCGATAGCAAAAAAGAAAACAGGGATCACAGCAACCAGTTTGGCATTTGTAAGTAATGTTTTCTTCGTTTCCTCTATGGAGTCAGTCACGATATAGCGTTGGACCACATCCTGACTGGCAGTAAATTGCTGAATATTGGCAAACAGAAAACCAATCATCAATACAGGTACTGTGCTTTCCGTCCAGCTCCAGTGGAACTGCGTAGCCGGAAAGAATTTATCCGCCTGCTGCGTCACCGTAAAAATTTCACCAATGCCGCCCTGGACTTTGAGACATATCACTATAAAAATCAGTATCGCGCTGCCAGAAAGTAAGAGACCTTGAATAACATCAGTCCATATTACTCCTTCAATTCCCCCCCATCCAGGTATAAATGATACACATCACACTAATCAACAGTACCAAAATCACCGGGTCTATAGCGATGAAGGGGCGCAAGGCCAGCACGGTGAGGAAAGTGATAATGGCGATACGTCCAATATGAAACAACATAAATGACATGCTGGCGAACAGACGGCAGCGCACATCGAACCGTGCTTCGAGATATTCATAGGCTGATGTGACTTTCAATTTCCGAAAAAACGGAATATAGAAATAAAAAACCAGCGGTAAAATTGCGATAGCCAGATACTGACCAATGATAAACGTCCAGTCGGAAGTAAACGCTTTGGCAGGAATTGACATAAATGTAATTGAGCTTAACGTAGTAGCAAATACACTGACCCCAGCCGCCCAACCAGGAACCCGGCCACCACCGCGAAAATAATCGTCTGCTGTTTTTTGCCGTCTGGAAAAATAGACACCGACTAACATCATGGCCAGGAGGTAGCCAAATAATACAAAATAATTAACGATGCCGAAAGAATGTGTAATCATAGTTCTTTCCTGCTTATGGTTTTGAGTAGCGTTGCGGTCATCGTCTGTGTATTTTTATCTTCCCATCATTCAGACGATACGATATTCAGATCAAGCAATAGTTTTTGTTAATCTCAATGACGCTAATCATGAGATGTAAAAGGCAGAGCATTTATGCTCCACCAATGGTGATGCCCAGACGTATGTCCTGCCGGATACCTGAAATAGCAGCTATCCGATATTGCGTTCAAACAGGCTTCAGGCCTGGGTATCGTATTTGCCGATAGCATTCTTAACGTCGGATTATTCTCTGAGACATAAATATCAATAGTAAGCGTGTTCATTTTCTTTTCCTGTTCAGCGTTTTACTGCGTGACTGAACCACTGACAGATATGCTCGATACGGGTGATAGCGGAACCAACGGTAACTGCCCAGGCACCATGCTCAATAGCATTGGCCGCCAGTGCAGGCGTGTTATAGCGCCCCTCGGCAATAACACGACAACCTGCATGACTCAGTTGTGTCACCATTGCCAAATCTGGCTCAACCGGCGTGATGGGACCGGTATAGCCAGACAGTGTTGTACCAATGAATTCGATTCCTTTCTGATGGCAACTTATGCCTTCATTCACGGTTGAACAGTCTGCCATCGCCAGTAATCCATGCAGGCGAATACGTGTCAGTAAACTATCAATATCAACCGGGCGAGAGCGGAATGAGGCATCAAAAGCGATAATATCGGCACCTGCCTGCGCCAGGGCGTCAACATCCTGTAAATATGGAGTGATACGGACTGGCGACCCTGTAAGGTCACGTTTAATTATCCCAATAATAGGAACAGAAAGATGGGGACGAACAGTCCGCAGATTCTCAATGCCTTCAATGCGCACAGCGACCGCACCCGCCGAAGCCGCTGCCTGTGCCATTGCAGCCACAATTTCAGGTTTATCCATAGGGCTGCCTGGTACCGGTTGGCATGAGACAATCAGCCCACCGTTTTCGTGTACACTTTGTTCCAGCCTGGCTAATAGTGACATCCAGTTCCGCCTTATATATTTTGAAGTTTTACTCCGTTTTATATTATGTTGTGGAGTGTTGCTGCATCAAGCAAAAAGATAGAAAAATGTGAACACAGTCATAAGGTATGTTTGTCATTCAATTACTGCGCCAGCGGATTTGAGGCTATAACCTGAAGCTACAAGACAAATACAATTCATTCTGACGGCAGCATGCTGTATTTTATTAACTGCTTCCGGCATAAAGATAAAATGCTCAGAAGGAGCTTATACGCCACGGGATAGCCAGTATGAAATGCATCACATAATTCTTGTTGTATTTATTCAGAATGCAATCACTAATGAGTTTGCCCATAACAGGTCACCCATAATCACTTCTAACATCACCATAGTGTGCTTTTACCTCGCACATGGTAACCCCATGTAATTATTTTTAGCGCTTGGTCACATTTTGTCATTTTCATTGTTGAAATTATGCACCATAAGATCACTAATGATGAAGCTTTACTCCAGTTGTATTTCTTCGCATGGGGATGCAGATGAAAAATTTTAAGAAAATGATGACGCTAATGGCGCTATGTTTATCAGTTGCTATCACCACATCAGGATATGCAACCACGCTTCCTGATATACCAGAACCACTGAAAAATGGTACTGGCGCTATTGATAATAATGGCGTGATTTATGTCGGCTTAGGTACCGCAGGGACATCCTGGTATAAAATTGATCTTAAAAAGCAACATAAAGACTGGGAGCGTATAAAGTCGTTTCCTGGTGGAGCTCGTGAGCAATCCGTGTCGGTATTTTTAAATGATAAGCTGTATGTTTTTGGTGGCGTAGGGAAAAAAAACAGTGAATCACCGTTGCAGGTTTATAGCGATGTGTACAAATACTCACCGGTGAAAAATACATGGCAAAAAGTTGATACTATATCTCCAGTTGGATTAACAGGGCATACGGGAGTAAAATTAAACGAAACGATGGTACTTATTACCGGAGGGGTTAATGAGCATATCTTTGATAAGTATTTTATTGATATAGCGGCTGCGGATGAAAGTGAAAAAAATAAAGTCATCTATAATTATTTTAATAAACCTGCCAAAGATTATTTTTTTAATAAAATCGTATTTATCTACAATGCTAAAGAGAACACATGGAAGAATGCCGGTGAGCTGCCAGGCGCGGGGACGGCAGGATCGTCATCGGTAATGGAAAATAATTTCTTGATGCTGATTAATGGTGAGCTCAAACCGGGTTTACGTACCGATGTGATTTACCGCGCCATGTGGGATAACGATAAGCTAACATGGTTGAAGAACAGCCAGTTACCGCCATCGCCTGGAGAACAACAGCAGGAAGGGTTGGCCGGAGCATTTTCGGGCTATAGCCACGGTGTCCTGCTTGTCGGTGGTGGCGCGAATTTTCCGGGAGCAAAACAAAATTATACTAATGGAAAGTTTTATTCCCACGAAGGGATAAATAAAAAATGGCGAGATGAAGTCTATGGTTTGATTAATGGCCATTGGCAATATATGGGTAAAATGAAACAACCTCTCGGCTATGGTGTATCAGTAAGTTATGGTGATGAAGTTTTCCTTATTGGTGGTGAAAATGCTAAAGGGAAACCTGTTTCGTCTGTAACCTCCTTTACCATGCGTGATGGTAATTTATTAATAAAATAATTTTTTAAATACAAAAATAAAGTTAATTGATAAGCGGAGTATTTTATGAAAATCAACAGATATCTTCTGGGTATGGTTTCGTTTATAGCATTTTCATCATATCTACAAGCGGCAACCCTTGATTATCGGCATGAATATGCTGATAGAACCAGAATTAATAAAGACCGTATTGCTATAATTGAAAAGCTTCCTAACGGCATTGGTTTTTATGTCGATGCCAGCGTTAAATCGGGAGGAGTAGATGGTGAGCAGGATAAGCATTTAAGCGATCTCGTCGCAAACGCTATAGAACTGGGCGTAAGTTATAATTATAAAGTTACGGACCATTTTGTTTTGCAGCCTGGATTTATATTTGAAAGCGGTCCAGACACTTCAATTTATAAGCCTTATTTAAGGGCGCAATATAATTTTGATTCTGGTGTTTATATGGCTGGTCGTTACCGTTATGACTATGCAAGGAAGACAGCTAACTATAATGATGATGAGAAAACGAATAGATTTGATACTTATATAGGTTATGTTTTTGATGAGTTGAAATTGGAATATAAATTTACCTGGATGGATAGCGATCAAATTAAATTTGATAACAAAAAAACAAACTATGAACATAATGTGGCTTTAGCCTGGAAACTGAATAAGTCATTTACACCATACGTTGAGGTCGGAAATGTAGCGGTGAGAAATAATACCGATGAGAGACAGACCCGTTATCGCGTTGGATTACAATACCACTTTTGAGAAAGGTTAAAGAGTTACTGTACTAATCTTTGCTTAGTATTCATATCGATAATCTTATAGCCCGTAGCTACGTTACAGAACGTTAGACTTTGTCTTGAGTATTCACGTCCTTAACGTAGCTACGAACAAGGATGATAAACAATGAATATACGCCTTACATAGCTACGATCTCAGGCGGTTGTCGGAAAGTGCCGGTTGATAGTGTCTTATTCGGCAATTGATATGACTTAAAAATTAATTCCGTAAGCATTTCAGACGGTAACAGCAAATAAGGGTTTTATTGTGATAGCAAAATTCTTCCCGTGGTATAGCGAGATAACACGTCCACAAAAAAATGCTTTATTTTCAGCATGGCTGGGTTACGTTTTTGATGGCTTCGACTTTATGCTGATTTTCTACATTATGTATCTGATCAAGGCTGACTTAGGATTGACAGATATGGAGGGCGCATTCCTTGCCACAGCGGCCTTTATTGGGCGACCATTTGGCGGGGCGCTATTTGGTCTGCTGGCAGACAAATTTGGCCGTAAGCCGTTAATGATGTGGTCGATAGTTGCCTATTCTGTAGGTACAGGGTTAAGTGGCCTGGCTTCCGGTGTAATTATGCTGACGCTTAGTCGTTTTATTGTCGGTATGGGGATGGCGGGGAAGTATGCTTGCGCTTCTACTTATGCCGTGGAAAGTTGGCCAAAGCATTTAAAATCTAAAGCGAGCGCATTTCTGGTTTCAGGTTTCGGTATTGGTAACATCATAGCAGCCTATTTTATGCCGTCATTTGCCGAAGCGTATGGTTGGCGTGCTGCTTTTTTTGTCGGTTTGCTACCCGTTCTTTTAGTAATCTACATCCGGGCCAGGGCTCCTGAATCTAAAGAGTGGGAAGAAGCCAAACTCAGTGGTCTCGGAAAGCATTCACAAAGTGCCTGGTCAGTTTTCTCTTTGTCAATGAAAGGGCTATTTAATCGAGCTCAATTTCCACTGACATTATGTGTATTTATTGTTCTGTTCTCTATTTTCGGCGCAAACTGGCCGATCTTTGGTCTACTGCCTACATATTTGGCGGGAGAGGGCTTTGATACGGGCGTGGTCTCTAATTTAATGACGGCGGCGGCATTCGGCACTGTATTGGGAAATATCGTTTGGGGTCTGTGCGCAGATAGAATTGGTTTGAAGAAAACGTTCAGCATTGGTCTTCTCATGTCCTTTTTATTCATTTTCCCGTTATTCAGAATTCCGCAAGATAATTATTTACTGCTGGGCGCATGTTTATTCGGTTTAATGGCGACTAACGTAGGTGTTGGCGGGCTGGTTCCCAAATTTCTCTACGACTACTTTCCTCTTGAGGTTCGTGGTTTGGGTACCGGGCTTATTTATAATCTTGCTGCGACATCAGGCACATTCAATTCAATGGCGGCGACCTGGCTTGGAATAACAATGGGGCTAGGCGCTGCGCTAACGTTCATTGTTGCTTTCTGGACCGCAACAATTCTACTCATTATTGGCCTATCCATTCCGGATAGACTAAAAGCACGTCGTGAAAGGTTTCAGTCAACAAAAGAATTTTAATAGAGGATAAATGATGACGAAATACGGTGTTATAGGTACAGGTTATTTTGGCGCTGAACTGGCGCGATTTATGTCTAAGGTTGAAGGGGCGAAAATCACTGCGATTTACGATCCGGTAAATGCGGCTCCGATAGCGAAAGAGCTGAACTGTGTCGCCACTTCAACGATGGAGGCGCTTTGTACCCATCCTGATGTGGATTGCGTAATTATTGCTTCACCAAATTACTTACATAAAGCGCCGGTCATTGCGGCGGCTAAAGCGGGTAAACACGTGTTTTGTGAAAAACCTATCGCCTTAAATTACCAGGATTGTAAGGATATGGTTGATGCCTGCAAAGAAGCTGGTGTTACCTTTATGGCGGGTCACGTTATGAACTTTTTTCACGGGGTTCGCCACGCTAAAGCGCTCATCAAAGCCGGTGAAATCGGTGAAGTTACACAAGTTCACACTAAACGTAATGGTTTTGAAGACGTGCAGGATGAGATCTCATGGAAGAAGATTCGCGCAAAGTCAGGTGGGCATCTGTACCATCACATTCACGAGCTAGATTGTACACTGTTCATCATGGATGAAACCCCATCCCTGGTTTCAATGGCGGCGGGGAATGTTGCGCACAAAGGTGAAAAATTTGGTGATGAAGATGATGTTGTCCTAATCACCCTTGAGTTTGAAAGCGGTCGTTTCGCGACACTTCAGTGGGGATCATCGTTCCACTACCCTGAGCACTATGTATTAATTGAGGGCACGACAGGTGCAATTCTCATTGATATGCAAAACACGGCTGGTTATCTAATAAAAGCGGGCAAAAAAACACACTTTCTTGTGCATGAAAGCCAGGCGGAGGATGATGATCGTCGCAACGGTAACATATCCAGCGAGATGGATGGCGCAATCGCTTATGGTAAACCCGGTAAACGTACGCCGATGTGGCTCTCATCAATTATGAAACTGGAGATGCAGTACTTGCATGATGTGATAAACGGTCTGGAGCCAGGCGAGGAGTTTGCTAAATTGCTAACGGGAGAAGCGGCGACAAATGCCATTGCTACCGCTGATGCTGCGACGCTTTCTTCAAACGAGGGGCGCAAAGTTAAACTCACTGAAATTCTTGGCTAAAATTTAAAGCCGGATGGTGGTGTTATTGGCCGGTGGCGCTGCGCTTATGTAGACTGGATAAGGCGCCCGTGAACTGTGCCGCCATCCGGCAATGGACGGGGGCTTAATGCGAAAAAAAGCCCGTACATTCGTACGAGCTCTTTCTTAAATATGGCGGTGAGGGGGGGATTGACTCGCTGCGCTCGCCCTTCGGGCAGCCCGTTCGCTGCGCGCCCGGTCTGTCCAACTGGCTGCGCCAGTTGTCGAACCCCGGTCGGTGGTTCTCATCCCCCCTTGGTTTGGGGGATACATATAAGCAAAAAGCCTGTACTTCTGTACAGGCTCTCAACTTGAAGATGGCGGTGAGGGGGGGATTCGAACCCCCGATACGTTGCCGTATACACACTTTCCAGGCGTGCTCCTTCAGCCACTCGGACACCTCACCAAATTGTCGCTCCAGCATTACTGGAACGGGCGCTAATGTAGGGAAATATCCTTTCTACGTCAATCAACTTTTTTAAAAAAAAGCGCTTTTATACAAACTTCCATCAATCTGTGGCTTTAATAAGCGAAAACTGCTTTTTTTGCCCGCGCCGGGAAATTTGCTATGCTGCACATCCCGTTGAAAACGCTGATAACAGGCGCAATCACATTCCGCACAATACTGCTCAGGAGATAACATGGAGATAATTTTTTATCACCCGACATTTAACGCCGCCTGGTGGGTAAATGCGCTGGAGAAGGCTCTCCCACATGCGCGCGTTCGTGAATGGAAGGTCGGTGATAACAACCCCGCAGACTATGCGCTTGTATGGCAGCCCCCGGTTGAAATGCTGGCCGGAAGACGCTTAAAAGCCGTCTTTGTGCTGGGCGCGGGGGTGGATGCAATTCTGAGTAAATTAAATGCGCATCCGGAAATGCTGGACGCCTCCATTCCTCTATTCCGTCTGGAAGATACCGGAATGGGCCTGCAAATGCAGGAGTATGCCGCCAGCCAGGTATTACACTGGTTCCGTCGTTTCGATGATTATCAGGCGCTGAAAAATCAGGCGCTATGGAAACCGTTGCCGGAATATACCCGCGAAGAGTTTAGCGTCGGTATCATAGGCGCAGGGGTACTGGGCGCAAAAGTGGCAGAAAGTCTACAGGCGTGGGGGTTCCCGTTACGTTGCTGGAGTCGTAGCCGCAAATCCTGGCCTGGCGTGGAAAGTTATGTAGGGCGTGAAGAACTGCGCGCTTTCCTGAACCAGACGCGGGTGCTGATTAATCTGCTGCCGAATACGGCCCAAACGGTAGGAATTATTAATAGCGAATTGTTGGATCAATTGCCGGATGGCGCTTACGTGCTGAATCTCGCGCGCGGCGTTCATGTTCAGGAGGCGGATCTGCTGGCTGCGCTTGATAGCGGTAAGCTAAAAGGCGCGATGTTGGATGTCTTTAGCCAGGAACCGTTACCGCAGGAAAGTCCATTATGGCGCCATCCGCGAGTCGCCATGACGCCGCACATTGCGGCAGTCACCCGTCCGGCGGAAGCCATCGATTATATTAGCCGCACCATTACCCAGCTGGAGAAGGGAGAGCCGGTGACGGGGCAGGTGGATCGGGCGAGAGGATATTGATATCAACCCGGCGCGGGCCGGGTTTCGCTAAAAAACGCTGGCGATACCTGCTATCCTTGTCGGAAATGACTACAGGAGAGAGCAATGTATCCCGTTGACCTGCATATGCATACCGTCGCCAGCACTCATGCCTACAGTACTCTGAGCGATTATATCGCGGAAGCCAAACGCAAAGGCATTAAACTTTTTGCGATTACCGATCATGGTCCGGACATGGAAGATGCGCCGCATCACTGGCATTTTATTAACATGCGCATCTGGCCGCGTCTGGTTGACGGCGTGGGGATACTGCGTGGCATTGAGGCGAATATCAAGAATATTAACGGTGAAATTGATTGTTCCGGAAAGATGTTCGACTCGCTGGATCTGATTATCGCAGGCTTTCATGAGCCCGTTTTTGCGCCGCATGATAAAGAAACCAATACTCAGGCGATGATCGCGACCATCGCCAGCGGCAAGGTGCATATAATTAGTCACCCCGGAAATCCAAAGTATCCAGTGGAGGTTAAAGCCATCGCGCAGGCGGCGGCGAAACACCATGTAGCGCTGGAAATCAACAACTCTTCTTTTCTGCATTCGCGTAAAGGAAGCGAAGATAATTGCCGCGCGGTCGCTGCCGCCGTACGCGATGCGGGAGGCTGGGTAGCGTTAGGCTCTGATTCCCATACGGCCTTTACGCTTGGCGATTTCACCGAATGCCGGAAAATTCTGGATGCGGTGAATTTTCCGGAAGATCGAATCCTGAACGTCTCTCCGCAGCGCTTACTGGCCTTTCTCGAATCACGCGGTATGGCGCCTGTACCGGAATTTGCCGAACTTTAATCGTTATTTACGGGAAGATATCAATGAATGAGTTTTCAATCCTGTGCCGTGTGCTGGGATCGTTGTTTTACCGCCAACCGCAAGATCCTTTACTGGTTCCGCTGTTTACGTTAATCCGTGAAGGTAAACTGGCGGCAAACTGGCCGCTGGAGCAGGATGACATGCTGGCGCGTTTACAGAAAAGCTGCGATATCACGCAGATTTCCACTGATTACAATGCGTTATTTGTTGGGGAAGAGTGCGCGGTAGCGCCATACCGCAGTGCGTGGGTCGAAGGCGCGGAAGAGTCTGAGGTGCGCGCTTTTTTAACGTCGCGAGGGATGCCGCTGGCCGATACGCCTGCCGATCACATTGGCACTTTATTGCTCGCGGCCTCCTGGCTGGAAGATCAGTCTGCCGAAGATGAAAGTGAAGCGCTGGAAACCTTATTTGCCGATTATCTGCTTCCCTGGTGCAATACCTTCCTCGGTAAAGTTGAAGCCCATGCCGTTACGCCATTCTGGCGCACTCTGGCGCCGCTAACGCGTGATGCGATAGGGGCCATGTGGGATGAACTTCAGGAAGAAGATGAAGAATAATGTGATGTAAATCACCATTAACTGCAACGGGTTTTGCATCATTGCATAAAATGTGTGCGTGATCTCATTAATGTGCCGCTTTTCTGTTATGATGCGCGCCATGAACATACTTCTTTCTATTGCTATCACTACGGGCATCCTTTCTGGAATATGGGGATGGGTGGCCGTCTCCCTGGGGTTACTAAGCTGGGCCGGTTTTTTAGGCTGTACGGCTTATTTCGCCTGTCCGCAGGGCGGCTTTAAGGGATTGTTGATTTCCGCCTGTACGCTGTTAAGCGGTATGGTGTGGGCGCTGGTCATTATTCACGGTAGCGCGTTGGCGCCGCATCTGGAAATTGTCAGTTACGTGTTGACGGGGATCGTGGCATTCCTGATGTGTATCCAGGCAAAGCAGCTATTGCTTTCTTTTGTTCCGGGAACATTTATCGGCGCCTGCGCGACATTTGCAGGGCAGGGTGACTGGCGGTTGGTATTACCGTCGCTGGCGCTGGGGCTAATCTTTGGCTATGCCATGAAAAATAGTGGGCTATGGCTGGCATCACGCCGCGAGCAACATTCAGCGAATACGGCGGTCACAAAATAAAAAAGCGTGGGGTTTTCCCCACGCTTTGTCGTATTCATCAGGATTCTGGCGGTACTGACAGCTCACGGTATTTCACCAGAATATCATTTTGCCTGTCCGCTTTATTCTGCAAATCCCACAGTCCGCGATCGATACCATCATTAATGAGGAAGATAACGCCGGTTTCAATGGCTGACATCAGACACAGCATCACCGGTTCGTTCGAGGTATAGCCGATTTCGCCTTCCAGTAAGCGCTGGTAATCAATAAAACGGAACACGCCTGCCTGTACTTCATAGGAAAGGATCGTTTTACTGGTGTTCACCGAAGAAAGGATCTCGCCCGTACTGACGTTAACCACGCGCAGGTTGACAGCAATCTGATCCAGCTGATACTGCGTATCGGCGCCAATACCGAAATATCTTGCGCCGACCCCGCCGGATTTGACGTTACTTTCATAACCAATAATAGAACCTTCCACCATAATATTTGCCGCCGTCAACGACTGAAGCGGGATACGGTTATTCATCGCCACGGTGCCGTTTTCCTGGGCTGCGCGAATAATTTTCCGTTCATTCAAAAGATTCTGTAAGCCTTGTCGTTCTAGTGGGATAAACCAGCGCGAATCTTTCAGCGCGGTGACCAACATAGCGGTGGCGCTCTGCGGCACAGCCGTGGAAAAGTTACTTGCCGGGTAAGGTTTAAATTGGCCCGTTTCATCCTGAATGTTATATACCGAAACAAAGATCTTACCGGTGGGAGCAGGTAAGTGCGTCAAATCTTTGTAACTTTGTGCGCGGGGCATTAATGTCGGTTTCGCAGCTTGTTTCGGCGGGGCAGTTAAGCATCCGCTCAACAATAAAACGGCAACCAAAATAAGTAAGCGCGGCATGATTTATATCCTTTAGTGACTGTAGCTTAAAAATCGGTTGACTGAGTTTGTAAACCTGACACTTCGATGGTCGAGGTTCTTCCCGTTTTTCTGTCCGTGACGTTGAGCTGGAGCTGTCCGTCGCGATTAGCGATATCGATAATAAAATCATTGGTCACCATACGTCCTGGTTTTCCGGTATTAATATTGGTCAACAAGCCGCCCAGAATTTGCGATTGAATAGCCTGCGTAAAGTTATCCAACGCTGAGGGGGTCTCGATACCAAAATCGTTATCATAAGCGGGGTCTTTATATGAATTTTGCGCCTGGGCGCTATTCAATAAAAAGGAACCGTTATTGGGGTTTCCACCAAAGTTAGGATTACGGAACTGGAACGTCATATTTCCAGCCCAGGTTAATGGCGAAAAAAGCATGAGCAGCACTACTGCATGTTTAACACGCATGACAGCCTCCGGATAAAAATCATGTTTTAGAATTCATCACGCGCTAAATCACTCGTACTTAATAGCGTTTGATCTATTTGTCGGCGATTTAATGCTTCCTCTGTTTGCGCTAATGCGAAGACGACGGTTTTCTCGAAGTCTCTTTTCATTGGAAATAAAAAGGTCTGGAAAATAACGTCCTGATTTACCGTTATGGTGATCCAGCTTCCCCAACGCGCACTGGGTCTTTCATTAATGGTCAGATTGCCGGTGTATTCGCTTTCCCATTTGTCGCTGAATGCACGATAGAATTCATGTCCTATCGAAGAGACGGTATGGTCGGTTAACAATCCGGGAACCTCGACTTCAACTTCATTGGCATGCAGGTTTCCGGTAGCGAACAGTAACTCTGCTGCTACAATCCAGGTCAGATAGCGTTTCATGGCCTTACCGCCTGAGATTATCGTTTGCTCATGAAACTGCCTGGGTGCGATTTTTGACAGCTATCTTTTTGAAAAGATTATAAAGATGTGTCTTAACCGTATTCTCGCTGATAAATAGCGACCTGGCGATTTCATTATTAGAGGCACCAATACGTAACTTATTGAGGATCTCTTTTTCGCGATGAGTGAGTAATGCGGACTCGGTGCTGTTGTAGCGGTAATTTCCTGAGTGTGTAATCAGGTAACTGGCTAATTTTTGTGAAAAATAGCATTCGCCCCGCAGAATACCCTGTAATCCGCTGACCACGTGTTCCTGGTCTTCAGTGGCGTAAAACACGCCGTTAATATGAGGCCAGTTT
Source organism: Salmonella sp. K21076 (assembly GCF_039650795.1). Lineage (NCBI taxonomy): Bacteria > Pseudomonadati > Pseudomonadota > Gammaproteobacteria > Enterobacterales > Enterobacteriaceae > Salmonella > Salmonella sp. K21076. Next base: position 38,207 of record NZ_JBCLYA010000011.1, on the reverse strand, counting down.
TCAATTTCACGGTAGGGATAATCGTCAGGGGTATTTAACAATAATGTTTTTATATTATTGTTTTTGCGGCTTAAATTATCCTGCCAATAGTGGATAAGCTTCTTATCCGCTTCCATCATATCCATTAAAACAATGCAACCGGCTGAGATATCTTCCAGAGAACGTTGAATATTATGCAGTTTTCCGGTTATGGCCAGCGATTGCTTTAAATGTTGCAATAATGCCGTAGCTTGCAGAGATGGCTTTGTGATCAACAATAGTGTGTGACCATGACTACTATGGACTTCATTAAACATGATGAAACTCCACTTTTTTTAATCGCACATCTGACAGCTGCCCCCATAAAATAAAGGCACCAGAAGTACTGACAGATGTTGCACTGCTGTGGGTTGAAATAGCCCATTATCCAGAAAGAGAAAAATATTTACGAAAATACTTTTAACTGTTTTCAATCTAGCCATTACAAATCTTAAAGCAAGTGTTAAACTTGTAACAAGATGTAAAAATATATATTAAAATGTTGTTTTTGGGTTTTTTTGAAGTTTAGATTTGATAGTAAAGTTGTACATTTCGCTGTTATTGCATAGATTTAAAAAATCATACAAATTATAATAATTCATTGATTTTTAATCATTTTAATTATTGTATGTCATGTTTTGATTTTATTTTTTCTTAAAATTTGAGACGTGGCATTAACCTGGACAGCACAAAGACAAAAAAAAACGAAGTGTGTCACGTCTTGTGCGTATTGCCCCCCATGGGAAGCATAAGAACATCCCCATGGCGGCATAACACACACCAACACTTCATTTTTTAGGTGCGCGATACACTATCTTCTGTGGCCAAAAATCAATTATAAAAAATCACATGGCTATCGTTTTATTAGCACTTTGGTATGAGCTTAAATAACAAAATACCACGCGTGGGTGAGTTATTAAAAATGTTTCCACGGACATACTCTTCATCGTAACGACGCGTTAACAAAAAACGCATGTCGCTAACAAGGTAATAGATAATTTTCGCTATGTACGACCAGGTCCAGGGTGACAGCATGAAAAACAAATTGTTATTTATGATGTTGACAATACTGGGTGCGCCTGGGATTGCAACCGCGACAAATTATGATCTGGCTCGTTCAGAGTATAATTTTGCGGTAAATGAATTAAGCAAGTCTTCATTTAATCAGGCGGCCATTATTGGTCAAGTCGGCACGGATAATAGTGCCAGAGTACGCCAGGAAGGATCAAAACTATTGTCCGTTATTTCACAAGAAGGAGAAAATAATCGGGCGAAAGTCGACCAGGCAGGGAATTATAACTTTGCGTATATTGAGCAAACGGGCAATGCCAACGATGCCAGTATATCGCAAAGCGCTTACGGTAATAGTGCGGCTATTATCCAGAAAGGTTCTGGAAATAAGGCCAATATTACCCAGTACGGTACGCAGAAAACAGCAGTTGTAGTGCAGAAACAGTCGCATATGGCTATTCGCGTCACCCAACGCTAATACCGTTACGACTTTTAAATCAATCCGATGGGGGTTTTACCATGAAACTTTTAAAAGTGGCAGCATTCGCAGCAATCGTAGTTTCTGGCAGTGCTCTGGCTGGCGTCGTTCCACAATGGGGCGGCGGCGGTAATCATAACGGCGGCGGCAATAGTTCCGGGCCGGATTCCACGTTGAGCATTTATCAGTACGGTTCCGCTAACGCTGCGCTTGCTCTGCAAAGCGATGCCCGTAAATCTGAAACGACCATTACCCAGAGCGGTTATGGTAACGGCGCCGATGTAGGCCAGGGTGCGGATAACAGTACTATTGAACTGACTCAGAATGGTTTCAGAAACAATGCCACCATCGACCAGTGGAACGCTAAAAACTCCGATATTACTGTCGGTCAATACGGCGGTAATAACGCCGCGCTGGTTAATCAGACCGCATCTGATTCCAGCGTAATGGTGCGTCAGGTTGGTTTTGGCAACAACGCCACGGCTAACCAGTATTAATTTAGCGTCTGCGCTAATAAAAAAACAGGGCGTAAGCCCTGTTTTTTTTCGGGAGGAAATTATGCATACTTTATTGCTCCTTGCCGCACTTTCAAATCAGATTACGTTTACCACGACTCAGCAAGGCGATATTTACACGGTGATCCCTCAGGTCACATTAAACGAACCCTGCGTCTGTCTGGTGCAAATTCTCTCTGTGCGCGACGGCGTCGGGGGACAAAGCCATACACAGCAAAAACAAACGCTATCTTTACCTGCTAATCAACCGATTGAGTTGTCTCGTCTTAGTGTAAATATATCTTCAGAGGACTCGGTTAAAATTATTGTTACTGTTTCGGACGGACAATCACTGCATTTATCACAACAATGGCCGCCTTCTGCACAGTAGTTTTTGATGGTGGCGGAAATGGATTGGCTGACCTGGGTATTAAAGAGGCGATAAAAGCGTCTCATCGTCTCGGCATGTCGCTAAAAGGTAACGCCGAACCCTCGAGGATGACTAATCATTGAGGAGTTAACATGTCCGTAATCAAGAAAAATATCCCTGCCATAGGCCTGTGTATCTGCGCTTTTTTTATCCATTCTGCGGTAGGGCAACAAACGGTACAGGGCGGCGTTATCCATTTTCGCGGCGCGATTGTTGAGCCACTGTGCGATATTTCTACTCACGCCGAAAATATTGATTTAACCTGCCTACGCGAAGGTAAAAAGCAAATGCACCGGATAGACCTTCGGCAGGCATCTGGATTACCGCAGGATATTCAGTCCATTGCGACGGTACGGCTGCATTATCTCGATGCGCAAAAAAGCCTGGCGGTGATGAATATTGAGTACCGTTAACGGCGGTGTCATAGATATAAAAAGAGCGACTCTGTTGAAAGCCCTGCTGTACACTTTGCAGATAAGGTGAGACAAAAGGGGGGGGTTATGACATCACGTCTTCAGGTCATACAGGGTGATATCACTCAACTTAGCGTCGATGCGATTGTGAATGCCGCTAACGCATCATTAATGGGCGGCGGTGGCGTAGACGGCGCAATTCATCGCGCGGCGGGGCCGGCATTGCTGGACGCCTGTAAACTCATCCGTCAGCAACAGGGCGAATGTCAGACGGGACATGCGGTTATCACGCCTGCTGGCAAGCTTTCGGCAAAGGCGGTTATTCACACAGTGGGGCCCGTCTGGCGAGGCGGCGAACACCAGGAAGCTGAGCTACTCGAAGAGGCATACCGGAATTGTTTGCTGCTTGCCGAGGCGAATCACTTTCGTTCCATCGCTTTTCCGGCAATCAGTACCGGCGTTTATGGCTATCCACGCGCCCAGGCCGCTGAAGTCGCCGTCAGGACGGTTTCAGATTTTATTACCCGTTACGCTCTGCCTGAACAGGTATACTTTGTCTGTTATGATGAAGAAACTGCCCGGCTTTACGCAAGATTACTTACTCAGCAAGGCGACGACCCTGCCTGATAAAACACGCCTGGAGCGTGCCGTTGAACCGCTATGCGCGCGCCATCCCGGAGAGTGCGGCATTCTTGCGCTGGATAACAGTCTGGACGCTTTTGCCGCCCGCTACCGCCTGACCGAAATGGCGGCGCGGACGCTGGATGTGCAGTATTATATTTGGGAAGACGATATGTCCGGGCGGCTGCTCTTTTCGGTTCTGCTGTCGGCGGCGAAGCGCGGCGTTCATGTTCGTCTGCTGCTGGATGATAACAATACGCCTGGTCTGGATGATACGTTGCGCTTGCTGGATAGCCATCCTAATATCGAAGTTCGTCTGTTTAATCCTTTCTCTTTTCGTACGCTACGCGCGCTGGGATATTTGACGGATTTTGCGCGGCTGAATCGGCGGATGCACAATAAAAGTTACACTGCCGACGGCGTAGTGACGCTGGTCGGTGGGCGCAACATCGGCGATGCCTATTTCGGCGCTGGCGAGGAGCCGCTATTTTCCGATCTGGACGTGATGGCCATTGGCCCGGTGGTCAATGATGTCGCCAATGATTTTGAACGTTACTGGCGCTGTAGTTCAGTGTCGACATTGCAGCAAGTATTATCCCTTTCTGAGCAGGAACTGACGCAGCGTATCGAACTTCCCGAATCCTGGTATAACGATGAGATCACCCGCCGTTATCTGCATAAGCTGGAAACCAGCCAGTTTATGGCGGATCTCGATCGCGGAACGTTGCCGCTGATTTGGGCAAAAACACGCTTGCTTAGCGATGACCCTTCTAAAGGCGAGGGGAAGGCGCAGCGCCATTCGCTTCTTCCGCAGCGATTATTTGACGTGATGGGGTCGCCGACGGAGCGTATCGACATTATTTCCGCTTACTTTGTCCCTACGCGCGCAGGCGTGGCGCAGTTGCTTAATCTGGTCAGGAAAGGTGTGAAGATCGCCATCTTAACTAACTCTCTGGCGGCCAACGATGTGGCGGTCGTTCACGCAGGGTACGCGCGCTGGCGCAAGAAATTACTGCGCTATGGCGTGGAGCTCTACGAACTGAAACCGACCCGCGAACATGAAACCGCCGTACATGATCGCGGACTCACCGGGAACTCAGGTTCCAGCTTACATGCTAAAACGTTCAGTATTGATGGTAGTAAGGTGTTTATCGGGTCGCTTAATTTTGATCCCCGTTCAACGCTTTTAAATACCGAAATGGGCTTTGTCATTGAAAGTGAAACGCTGGCGACGCTTATTCATAAGCGTTTTACGCAGAGCCAACGCGATGCGGCCTGGCAACTGCGGCTGGATCGCTGGGGACGAATTAACTGGATCGATCGTCAGCAAGAAGAGGAAAAGGTGTTAAAGAAAGAACCCGCTACGCGTTTCTGGCAGCGAGTTCTGGTACGGTTGGCGGCAATTTTACCTGTGGAATGGTTGCTGTGAACCCGCGCGCGGAAAACTACCCGATCGCGGCGCGGCTTTCTTGTTTTACCGGCGGTTTACCTGAAAAGAGAAATTTCAGGAGCGGGATGCGTAAATGAATTTCATACAGAATTAACGCAATACCCATAACAAATATCAGCCCGCACAAGAACCCGATCAGGTTGGAGGAGATATGCGGTGTAATATACGCGCCAAAGAAAAGCGTTAAGGGATGATGCACCAGATAAATAAACAGCGAAGCATTCACGAAATAGGTGACACGCGCGGACTGAAAGTTTAACAAGCGATGCCCCAGTGAAAATACCACGTTCACCATCCATAGCCCCATTACCATCGTAATCACGGATTCGGTTTCGTACATCCAGGCGTCGCCGCTCCCATAACGTTGATTCAGCAGATACGCGATAAAAGCAACGGCAGCGCCTAAAGTGCATCCGCGTGAGGGCGTGGTGAAGCGCGCTTTCAGATCGGGGTGAATGAAGGCCAACGCGCCGAGAATAAAAAACGGCACATAAAATAGCGTTTGCATCACAATAAAATTGAACATGCCGTCACTGAGGATTGCCGGATATACGATGAATATAATGCGCCTGATAGCAGCGTACGCCACCCCCAGCAGGAAAAAAATAAGCGAAAGTTTGGCCAGCGAAATAGCGGCGGGACGAGGCTTGCTTGTTTCCTGCCTTTTTTGGAACCAGGTAAAAATCCCGATGCTGACGGTGGTTAATATCACCAGCACCAGTAAAAACCACAGATGTGAAATGAGTTCCCACGCTAACGTATTATATTTTTCATAGGCAGAGAGTGTAGGCCAGTTCTCTGTTTTCTCTTTGACATATTGCAACAGGATAAATTGCGGCAAGGTAAGCAAAGGGATTGCGGTAAGCATGGGAATACCCACACGTTCTACCCGTACTTTCCACCAGTGTTTTAATGGATAACGTAAAAATAACATGTACGAAAAATAACCAGAAATAACAAAAAACACCTGCATACGAAAAGCGTGGATAAAATCGTTAAACAGGGTTAGCCACCACGATGGCGCGGCGCTATTGACATGCCAACTGTGAGTGGAATAGATCAACGAGATATGAAAGGGAATCCCTAACAACATCAGCCATGCGCGGATAGAGTCAAGAAAATATTCACGCGGCGCGGGTACAGAGCTCATATAAGGTCACGTATTCTCAGATTTTTCACCTTATCCATAAGGCGAATTATAGTTACATTCGGTAGCAACCCTACACCAACTCCGACAACCTGTCTCCAGGATAAGCACGCAAAGTGAAAACAGGCGCGGGAGGTGCTTAATCCATGAGCCAGCGCGCTGAACAAAGCCTGGATTCAGTTGTCGTAATGCCTGATTATCCATTAAAATGGATCGGATCGATATAAGCACACAAAGGGGGAAGTGCTTACTTATTATGAAACATAAACGACAAATGATGAAAATGCGTTGGTTGGGCGCAGCTATTATGTTAACGCTCTACGCATCATCGAGCTGGGCGTTCAGTATTGATGACGTGGCAAAACAAGCTCAATCTTTAGCCGGGAAAGGCTATGAGGCGCCTAAAAGCAACTTGCCCTCCGTTTTCCGCGACATGAAATATGCGGATTATCAGCAGATCCAGTTTAACAGCGATAAAGCCTACTGGAACAACTTAAAGACCCCTTTTAAGCTCGAATTTTACCATCAGGGGATGTACTTCGATACGCCGGTCAAGATTAACGAAGTGACGGCGACGACGGTCAAAAGAATCAAATACAGCCCGGATTACTTCAATTTTGGCAATGTTCAGCACGATAAAGACACGGTAAAAGATTTAGGCTTCGCCGGGTTCAAAGTCCTGTACCCCATTAACAGTAAAGATAAGAACGACGAAATCGTCAGTATGCTTGGCGCCAGCTATTTCCGCGTTATCGGCGCAGGCCAGGTGTATGGCTTATCTGCGCGCGGCCTGGCGATTGATACCGCCTTACCATCTGGTGAAGAGTTTCCCCGCTTTCGCGAGTTCTGGATTGAGCGTCCAAAACCCACCGATAAGCGTTTGACCGTCTATGCATTACTGGATTCTCCGCGCGCGACCGGCGCTTACCGTTTTGTGATCATTCCTGGCCGCGATACCGTGGTGGACGTGCAGTCAAAAGTCTATCTGCGCGATAAGGTGGGCAAGCTGGGCGTTGCGCCATTAACCAGTATGTTCCTGTTTGGGCCAAACCAGCCGTCGCCGACGACCAACTATCGTCCGGAATTGCATGACTCGAACGGCTTATCCATTCATGCGGGTAATGGCGAGTGGATTTGGCGTCCGCTGAACAATCCAAAACACCTCGCTGTGAGCAGCTATGCGATGGAAAACCCTCAGGGATTCGGCCTGTTGCAGCGTGGTCGCGAGTTCTCGCGCTTTGAAGATTTAGACGATCGCTATGACCTGCGTCCAAGCGCCTGGATTACCCCGAAAGGCGACTGGGGCAAAGGTAAGGTTGAACTGGTTGAAATTCCGACCAATGATGAAACCAACGATAACATCGTCGCTTACTGGACTCCGGATCAACTGCCGGAACCGGGTAAAGAGATGAACTTCAAGTACACTCTGACCTTCAGCCGCGATGAAGATAAACTTCATGCGCCGGATAATGCCTGGGTGCTGCAAACACGCCGCTCAACGGGCGACGTTAAACAGTCGAATCTGATTCGCCAGCCCGACGGCACTATTGCCTTTGTGGTGGATTTCGTTGGCGCCGACATGAAAAAACTGCCGCCGGATACGCCCGTCGCTGCACAAACCAGCATTGGCGATAACGGTGAAATCGTTGACAGTAATGTACGCTATAACCCAGTCACTAAAGGCTGGCGTTTAATGCTGCGCGTGAAAGTCAAAGACGCGAAGAAAACCACGGAAATGCGTGCCGCATTGGTGAATGCCGATCAGACGCTAAGTGAAACCTGGAGCTACCAGTTACCTGCCAATGAATAAAACAACTGAGTATATTGACGCACTGCTGCTTTCTGAACGTGAGAAAGCGGCATTGCCGAAAACTGACATCCGCGCCGTGCATCAGGCGCTGGATGCCGAGCATCGGACTTACTCGCGAGAAGACGATTCACCGCAGGGTTCCGTAAAAGCCCGCCTTGAACACGCCTGGCCGGATTCATTGGCGAAGGGGCAGTTAATTAAAGATGATGAAGGGCGCGATCAGTTGCAGGCTATGCCAAAAGCGACGCGCTCTTCGATGTTTCCTGATCCCTGGCGAACCAACCCGGTTGGCCGTTTCTGGGATCGCCTGCGTGGGCGGGATGTAACGCCGCGCTATGTTTCTCGTCTGACAAAAGAAGAGCAGGCGAGTGAGCAAAAATGGCGTACCGTCGGCACTATACGCCGCTATATTTTGTTAATTTTGACTCTGGCGCAAACCGTCGTCGCGACCTGGTATATGAAGACCATTCTGCCCTATCAGGGATGGGCGCTCATCAATCCTATGGATATGGTGGGGCAGGATATTTGGGTCTCCTTTATGCAGCTCCTGCCCTACATGCTGCAAACCGGTATCCTGATTTTGTTTGCCGTGCTGTTCTGCTGGGTGTCTGCCGGATTCTGGACGGCGCTGATGGGCTTCCTGCAACTGCTTATCGGGCGCGATAAGTACAGTATCTCCGCGTCTACGGTTGGCGATGAGCCCCTCAATCCGGAACACCAGACGGCGCTGATCATGCCTATCTGTAATGAAGACGTTAGCCGCGTTTTCGCCGGTCTGCGCGCGACCTGGGAGTCCGTTAAAGCCACAGGCAACGCCGCGCATTTTGACGTCTATATCCTTAGCGATAGTTATAACCCGGATATCTGCGTGGCGGAGCAAAAGGCGTGGATGGAGCTCATCGCGGAAGTGCAGGGCGAAGGCCAAATTTTTTACCGTCGCCGCCGCCGCCGTATGAAACGCAAAAGCGGCAATATTGACGATTTTTGCCGCCGCTGGGGCAATCAGTACAGCTATATGGTGGTGCTGGACGCGGACTCAGTGATGAGCGGCGAGTGTCTGAGCGGGCTGGTGCGCCTGATGGAAGCGAACCCTAACGCCGGGATTATCCAGTCTTCGCCGAAAGCGTCGGGGATGGATACTCTGTATGCCCGCTGCCAACAGTTCGCGACCCGTGTTTATGGACCGCTGTTTACCGCCGGGCTGCACTTCTGGCAGTTGGGGGAGTCGCACTACTGGGGGCACAATGCCATTATCCGCGTGAAGCCGTTTATCGAGCACTGCGCTCTGGCGCCGCTGCCGGGAGAAGGTTCGTTCGCCGGATCGATTCTTTCCCACGACTTTGTGGAGGCGGCGCTAATGCGTCGGGCAGGGTGGGGCGTCTGGATTGCCTACGATCTCCCCGGCTCCTATGAAGAGCTGCCGCCAAACCTGCTGGATGAGCTTAAACGCGACCGCCGCTGGTGTCACGGCAACCTGATGAACTTTCGTCTGTTCCTGGTGAAAGGAATGCACCCGGTGCATCGCGCCGTGTTCCTGACCGGGGTAATGTCATACCTGTCCGCGCCGTTATGGTTTATGTTCCTCGCGCTTTCTACCGCGCTGCAGGTCGTTCATGCGTTAACAGAGCCGCAATATTTCCTTCAGCCGCGCCAGCTTTTTCCGGTCTGGCCGCAGTGGCGTCCGGAACTGGCAATCGCGCTGTTTGCGTCAACGATGGTGCTGCTGTTCCTGCCGAAGCTGCTCAGTATTATGCTGATCTGGTGTAAAGGCACCAAAGAGTATGGCGGTTTCTGGCGCGTTACGCTGTCGCTATTGCTGGAAGTGCTGTTCTCCGTGTTGCTGGCGCCGGTGCGTATGCTGTTTCATACCGTGTTTGTGGTCAGCGCGTTCCTCGGCTGGGAAGTGGTCTGGAACTCACCGCAACGCGACGATGATTCTACGCCGTGGGGAGAAGCCTTTATGCGTCACGGCTCTCAACTGCTGCTGGGGCTGGTCTGGGCGGTGGGTATGGCGTGGCTGGATTTACGCTTTCTGTTCTGGCTGGCGCCGATTGTCTTTTCGCTGATTCTGTCGCCATTTGTTTCGGTGATCTCCAGTCGTTCAACGGTAGGATTACGCACCAAACGCTGGAAGCTGTTCCTGATCCCGGAAGAGTATTCGCCGCCTCAGGTGTTGGTCGATACCGATAAATATCTGGAGATGAATCGCCGCCGTATTCTGGACGATGGCTTTATGCATGCGGTATTTAACCCGTCGCTTAATGCGCTGGCGACCGCGATGGCCACCGCGCGTCACCGCGCCAGTAAGGTGCTGGAAATAGCCCGCGATCGTCATGTGGAGCAGGCGCTAAACGAAACGCCGGAGAAACTGAACCGCGATCGGCGTCTGGTTTTGCTCAGCGATCCGGTGACGATGGCGCGTTTACACTATCGGGTCTGGAATGCGCCAGAGAGATACTCTTCCTGGGTAAACCATTATCAGTCTCTCGTCCTGAATCCGCAGGCGTTGCAGGGACGAACATCGTCAGCGGGATAAGGTCTTCAGGTCTGGAGTGAGGTGAAAAATACCGGCGTGATGCCGGTATTTTTATAGTGAAATGAGGTATCAGGTGCGTATATTCGCGGTGAGCATAATGGTGATTACCCTGAGCGGCTGCGGCAGTATTATCAGCAGAACGATCCCCGGACAAGGACACGGCAACCAGTATTACCCTGGCGTGCAGTGGGATATGCGTGATTCCGCATGGCGCTATATCACTATCCTCGATCTGCCCTTCTCACTGATCTTCGATACACTGCTACTGCCGCTCGATATTCACCACGGGCCTTATGAGTAATTAACGCTCATCCCATTCGTCTGCCGCAGTACGGCCTTCCTCGGTATCAAGCGGGGGTTCAAGCTGGAATTCCCCTTCATCCCATTCATGCAAAGTATTCTCTTCCTGCCATTCCTGGCGGATCTCTATCTCATCATAATCGCCGTCAAACACGCTCTGTGCGGCTTCACCACTCAGCATCGGCAGACATTCGCCATCTTCACCTTCATCGGCGAAAAATTCGACCTGCCACATGATGTCCCCATCCTGCAGTACATATTTCTGAACGTTGAACTGCTGCACATTCGCTTCGTCTTGTTCGAGGCCTGGATGGTCAGCCAGAAATTCTTCCCGGGCTGCATCGATAGCTTCTTCCAGCGTGGCATACATGGTCATCAGTGTCTCCCTTTGATTTGACGAGGTATTTAGGGAAAGAATAGCTGATTCTGTGATATTGCAAGTATGAAAGCGCAAAAATCATTCTATTGCCAGTCTGCGCCGTCGTAAGCTGTTCCATGAATAGATAGCATTGAACAACACCACGCCTGCCGTGACGCAGAATACGGCGCGGAAGCCATAGCTCGCGGAAATTGCGGCACCCATGAGAGGGCCGGTGACGTTGCCGATATCGCGGAAAGATTGGTTGTAACTGAATATGCGCCCGGCTATCTGGTTGGTAGAGTTGTAAACCAGCAGAGTTTGAACGGCTGGCAGCAGCGCGCCATCCGCCGCGCCAAGCAGAAACCGCAATAGCGCGAGCTGCCACGGCGTTTGCACAAAAGACATTGGAATCAGCAGCAGTACGGAAATAATCAGCGCGACGATAAGGATCTTTTCCGGGCCAATTCTGTCGCCGAGCTTGCCGAGCCGGGGGGCGCTAAGTAATGCCGCCACGCCGGGAACGGACGCTATCATCCCGCTAATGAACGCAATATTACTGACATTTCCCGCGAGTTCGCGCACATAGAGCGTCAGGATGGGCGCAATAGACCCCGTCGCCACCTGAATAATCAGCGTGGTGACAAACAGGCTTAACACCAGGCGGGGATTTTTTAACGAGGCGACCACTTCCCGAACGTGAAGCATCTCTTTTTTGCTCACCGGCAGGAAATTCTCGCGAATAAAAAAGAAGGTGAGCAGAAAACAGATAAACAAAACGCTGGCGGTAATAAAAAAGACCGGGCGAAGGCCGTAATGGTCGGCGAGCAGACCGCCCGCAAGTGGGCCAAGCAGAGCGCCGCTGACGCCGCCAGTAGAGAGCGTCCCTAACGCCCAGCCGCTTTTGTGGCGCGGCACCTGAGTGGCGATGAGCGCATTGGCGTTGGGAATAAATCCGCCCAGCAGGCCTAATAACGCGCGGAGGATCAGAAATTGCCAGATATTTTGCGCCATGCCCATTAACAGCATCACAATGGCCATGCCGAGAGCGGAACGCAACAGTATGATCTTACGCCCTTTACGATCCGCCAGACCGCCCCAAAAAGGGGAAGCGATAGCTGAAAAGAGGAACGTAATACTAAAGACCAGCCCGGACCACATGTTGAGCGCGCTATGGCCTGTTACGCCGAGTTGCTCAACGTAGAGAGGGAGAAAAGGCATGACCAGACTGAATGCCGCGCCGGTTAAAAAACAGCCCAGCCAGGTAACGGTTAGATTGCGTTTCCAGTTTATGGGGACATCAGAGGGTGACATAGTGTTCCACAGTATGATGCGCGTTTTGCGCTATCATCAATTTAATTATGAGCGTACTAATTATAATTATGCGCCGACCTTACCAGCCTCGCAATGTGGGGAGCTTTTAAAGCTAAAAGAGGGGAAAAATTGCAGCCTGACGGCTGCAATCCTGTCAATAGCGCGACGGTACGCCTTCAGGGCGAGTTTTAAAGCGGCGATGCAGCCACATATACTGCTCTGGCGCCATCATAATGCACTGCTCAACAATCTTATTCATCCATGCGGCAGTCGCTTCTGCGCTCTCCAGCGGAGGCGAATATTCCGCAGGAAGGATGATCAGTTCGTAGCCTTTCCCGTCGGGTTTACGGCGAGGCACGGAGGGGATAATACAGGCTTTAGACATGCGCGCGAGCATCCAGGTACCGGAGGTCGTAGCGGCCTGGTCGACGGCGAATAACGGTACAAAGACGCTGGCGCGCGGGCCATAATCGTGATCCGGCGCATACCAGATCAATTCGCCGCTTTTCAATGCCTTAACCATACCTTTCAGATCTTTGCGATCCAACATCGATTTATTGGAGCGTAAGCGCCCCCAGGTCTGTAACCAGTCGAGCAACGGATTATCATTCGGGCGATAAACGCCGATACCCGGGTTATGCATACCAAACATGCGGGCGCCAAACTCAAGGGTAAGGAAATGTATTCCTACCAGAATGAACCCCAGCCCCTGCGCCTTAACTTCACGGATATGCTCCAGACCGCTCGCTTCCATCCAGCGGTTCACTCGCCGATCGGGCCAGAACCAGGCCATGCCGGTTTCCATCACGCCCATACCGACGGATTCAAAGTTTTTGACCACCATGGTGTGGCGTTCCTGCGCGCTCATTTCCGGAAAGCATAATTCAAGGTTGCGATAGGCGATTTTCGCGCGGCGTTTCATTACGCGTCGCGCCAGGTGGCCCAATGCGCAACCCAATTTATAGATGACCGGGTAGGGGAGTTGCACGACCAACCAAAGCGCGCCTATACCCAACCAGGTTAACCAATAGCGCGGGTGCAGTAAGGCCACGGAGAACTTAGGCAACTTCGTCATTTCTATCCTGTCTTTCAACGAACAATTCTCCGTATTCTCGCATCTTTTTGCGTTGAGCAAAAATATGTAGCAGGAGAGTGGCGATTAAATCGACAATTGTTGTTAATTATTTAGCGTAAAGCAGGAAATGTAGCGCAAAATGTGTGGATGTAAATTGGCGAGACTTGCCTTATCATGCCTGCCCACTTTATTTTTTGCTGATTGCAGGATACGTACACCATGCCAGTGTTACACAACCGCATCTCTAATGACGAGCTGAAAGCCAAAATGCTGGCGGAAAGCGAGCCGCGTACGACAATTTCTTTTTATAAATATTTCACTATCGCCTCGCCGCAACAGACGCGGGACGCGTTGTATCAGGTGTTTACGGCGTTGGACGTTTTTGGTCGCGTTTACCTGGCGCATGAGGGCATCAATGCGCAAATCAGCGTGCCGCAAAGCAAGGTTGAGACCTTTCGTCAACAGCTTTATACGTTCGACCCCGCGCTGGACGGGGTGCGTTTAAATATCGCGCTGGAGGATGACGGAAAGTCATTTTGGGTGCTGCGTATGAAAGTTCGCGACCGTATCGTCGCTGACGGTATTGACGATCCGAGTTTTGACGCCAGTAATGTCGGCGATTATCTGAAGGCGGCAGATGTGAATGCGATGCTGGACGATCCTGACGCGGTCTTTATTGATATGCGCAACCACTATGAGTATGAAGTCGGCCATTTCGAAAATGCTCTGGAAATCCCGGCGGATACGTTTCGTGAACAGTTGCCAAAAGCGGTTGAAATGCTGCGGGAACATGCAGATAAAAAGATAGTGATGTACTGTACCGGCGGTATTCGTTGTGAGAAAGCCAGCGCCTGGATGAAACACAACGGTTTCAATAAAGTCTGGCATATTGAGGGTGGCATCATTGAGTACGCCCGTCGCGCGCGCGAGCAGGGGCTTCCCGTTCGCTTTATCGGCAAAAACTTTGTATTTGATGAGCGAATGGGCGAGCGCATCTCGGATGAGGTTATCGCGCATTGCCATCAGTGCGGCGTGTCCTGCGATAGCCATACCAACTGCAAAAACGACGGTTGCCATCTGCTGTTTATCCAGTGTCCGCAGTGCGCCAGTAAATTTAACGGCTGCTGTAGTGAACAATGCTGTGAAGAGTTGGCCTTGCCGGAGGAAGAACAGCGCCGACGTCGCGCGGGTCGTGAGAACGGCAACAAAATTTTTAATAAATCGCGGGGTCGGCTTAATAGCAAACTGAGCATTCCCGATCCGGCTGAGTAATATTTTGCCGGATAGCGGCGTAAAGGCTGCTATCCGGCATTTCGCCAGGCGTTACTTCTGCTGAACGCCTTCTACTGAGATGATAAGCTCCACCTCTTGTGAGGCTGGGCCGAGATCGGTAGTTATATTGAAATCTTTCAGCTTAATTTTTCCTTCGGCCTCAAAGCCCGCGCGCTTACCGCCCCACGGATCGTCGCCCTGGCCCATCAGCTTCGCTTCCAGCGTCACCGGTTTAGTCACGCCATTGAGCGTCAGATTGCCGGTAATATCCAGTTCATCGCCCTCTTTTTTCACGCTGGTAGAGGTGAAGGTTGCCTGCGGGAATTTCGCAACATTAAGAAACTCCGCGCTACGCAGGTGTTTGTCACGTTCGGCATGGTTAGTGTCGACGCTATTGGTGTTAATGGTCACATTCACTTTGTCTGCTGACGGATTTTTTTCGTCAAAAGTGAACGTGCCGTCGAAATCTTTAAAGGTGCCGTATAGCCAGCTGTAGCCCAGATGCTGGATGCGGAAATTGACGAACGCATGTTGGCCTTCTTTATCAATTTTATACTCCGCCGCCACGGCGGAACCGGTCGTGAATAACAAGGATGCGAGGGTGAATCCCAGCAGGTTTTTTTTCATTTTTGAGCTCCATAGTCAGATGACGACATTCCTGTCATACGTTTCAGTGTGTCGTCTTTATCGATGAAATGGTGTTTTAGCGCCATAACCCCATGCGAGAGCGAGATAATGACCAGCGACCAGGCAAACCACAGATGCAGTGTTCCGGCGATGTCAGCCTGCGCGCCCGCGTCCGTAAGCGTGGCCGGAATCTCAAACCAGCCAAAGACGCTAATCGGTTTACCGTCGGCGGTGGAAATCAGGTAGCCGCTAATGATTATCGCAAAGAGCAGGAGATACAGAAGGATATGACCCGCGGCGGCGCCAATGCGCGTTAAACGGGAATAGCTGGTCAACGCAACGGGCGGCGGAGAATAAAGCCGCCAGATAATACGCACGATCAGCGCCATCATCAGTAACATGCCAATACTTTTATGTATTTCCGGCGCCTAGTGATACCAGCCGTCGTAATAACTGAGCGTGACCATCCATAAACCCAACGCAAACATGCCATAGACCACTAGGGCGGTCAGCCAGTGGAGGGCGGCGGAAACTACGCCATAACGTTGTGGAGTATTTTTAAATTGCATAAACACACCAATGAATATTTCACGAGAGAATGAAAATGGCGTGGAAAAGCGCCGAATGCAACTTATAAATAAGAATTTGAATGATATTTATTTTTATTTCAATAATTTTGATGTTGTTTGCGATTCAGCTTCAGAAGTTTCGAGATATTTCACTCCTGTAACCGCACAACGGCAGGAGTTGGCATTATTGCCGTGCTTCAACATTATGAAATAAAAAGTGAGGAACTTTCAGGAAGTGTTAGTTAACGTCAATGAAAAGCAATCAGAAGAAAAGGAGATAAACAATATCCATCACCGCCAGCAGCGACCAAAGAATAACGTAAAGCATGAAATGTTCGCGAATATTATTCATCAGAAAATGAAAGAGACGACGCATAGCTTACCTTAATAAACAGCCCCTTTACGGGGCCGACAAATTATTGGCTAAAACGGGAAAGCCGGAACGGCGTCAGATCAAAGGAGGGCGTTTTTCCCAACGCAAAATCCGCAGCGATTTCTCCTAACACCGGGGCGAATTTAAAACCATGTCCGCTGAGTCCAGTGATGACAAGCGTATTCTCATGGCCAGGCAGCGTATCGATAATAAAATCCTCGTCCGGCGAATTATCATAGGTACATGCCGCCCCATGTAAACAACCGCCGATACCCGGCAGTACGTTACGCAGGAAAGGAAATGCTTCCGCGCCATCGCTGGCAACGGCGGCAAAGGGCTTGCGCTCTTCCGGTGCCTGTATTCGCTGCCCGCCATTGTGTTTGCCGATTTTTAACTCGTCGTTCTCCGCCGGGAAACCGTAATAGTGATCGCCGTTGGGCATTTCGCCGGTAAAGGCCGGAAAGCGGTTTTTAGTGCTGTAACGTCCATCCGCCTTAAACCAGGCAAAAACTTTACGTACGGGCTGAACGGGCAGCTCCGGTACCAGCGTTTTGACCCAGGTGCCCGCGCTAATCAGCGCTTTGCTGGCGTGGTAGCAGCCTTCACTCGTCTCTATCGTCACACCGTTATCATCATGGTGAATATGGCTTACCGGGCTGTTGAATAGCTGTGCGCAGCCTGCCTCTCGGGCCAGACGAAGCCATGTGGTAATGGCTAATTCGCTGCGCAGGAAACCGGAGTCAGCTTCAAACAGCCCGATATAATTATCGGGCACGCGAATTTCCGGCCAGCGCGTCATGAGGGCCGTCGCGTCCAGGCGCTCGACGTTCAATTGCCACTGTTGCGCGCTTCGTGCGACGTTGGCTAAGAAAGCGGAATCGGCCGGGCCGAGGTTGACGACGCCGGAGCGGACAAAAATAGGCTCTTCATTGTGTGTGGAGAGCTCATCCCAAAGCGTCTGGGCGCGAAGCACCAGCGGGACATATTTTTCGCCTTCACCATAAGCGTGGCGGATAAGACGGGTATCGCCGTGGTGGCTGCCCTGTTGATAAGGCGGCATATGCGCATCGGTCATCAGGACCTTTAGCCCGGCGCGGGTGGCGTAATAACCAGCGGCGGCGCCAACCGAACCGCTGCCGATAATAATAAGGTCGTATTTCATCAGCTTCTCTCTGCTATCGCGATGATTTCAAGGTAAATAACTGCGCTGAGATATACAAGCCAGAAATAAGTGAGGCACCTTACGGTGCCTGAGAGAGGGGGAGCGCGTCACGCTAATGGTGACGATACTCGTTTTCCTGGTAATCGCCTGATTCTATTTTGGCGATGCCGGCTTCTAATATTGAAATAAATTGCCTGGCTACATCTGTCGTTAACCAGAGCGTTTGACCAACTTCAGTCCCTTCCGGTTCCGGACGATTTGGGGTCTGGTAGTGTAAACGCAGCATCAGCGCATCATAGCTATCGACGGTGCTGATGTCCCATCCTACAAGCGGATGGGTCTGAATGACTTCATTATTCTTTTCCATCATGCCCCCCTGGTACGTGTTATAAGACAACGGTTCTCGAGGTTCAATGCGTGTTTTTCTTCTGAAGCAACTTCAGTATACCAATTAATAAGGCTATTCACTGCGTTTTTAAAGAGACCGGAGGATAAATTTCTCTTTTTAAGAATTATATGAACAATAAAGCGGCAGTTCATTCATATTTTTTTAGGATGTTGTGCAATTATTTTGACGGTCAGGCGAAATATTCATCAGTTGCGCAAATAAAAAAGCCGGGGCGACCCGGCAAACATACATCACTGCATATCATTTTTTATTCATTGATGAACCAGTCATCAGCGCTCTCCCAGGTCTCCTGGAGAATCTCGCTAATGCGTTCTTTATCCTCTTTTGACGCGCCAATGACGGACAAGTTGTTGGCGGTAGCGTAACGCACGGTGACGTTACCCAAATTCTCAGGAAAATGATGGCTAATACGGCGGGAGAGTTCGCCCGCCAGCGCACCAATCGCACCGGCAGGCAGAGGTGACGTTTTGGCTATAGTGACTTCAATACGCATAATGGCCCCCTGTTGAATATACTGGATATATATACAGTTAAATCCAATATATAGCAACAGGTAAGCGCATTTTTTATTTTTTTACTGACCAGCGTACTGTTTCACCCGCTAAAAAAGGCACCAGCGAATCATCAGCCAGCGCGATATTTTCCGGTATCTGTTGTTCATCGCGAACCAGTTCCACCCACCCCGTATTCACCGGCAGGCCATAGAATTGCGGGCCATTCAGTGAACAGAACGCTTCAAAGTGCGCCAGCGCGTTCATTTCCTCAAACACGGCGGCATAACTGCCAAGAGCGGAGGGGGCGTTGAAACAACCGGCGCAGCCGCAACGGGTCTCTTTACGATGACGTGAATGCGGCGCTGAATCCGTCCCCAGGAAGGCGCGCGTAAAACCACTGGCGACCAGGTCGCGTAACGCCTGCTGGTGAATATTGCGTTTCAGAATCGGCAGACAGTACAGGTGAGGACGAATGCCGCCAACCAGCATATCATTACGGTTAAACATTAAATGTTGAGGCGTAATGGTCGCCGCCAGGTTGTAGCTGCCGTCACGTACATACTGCGCGGCATCTTTGGTTGTGATGTGTTCAAAGACCACTTTAAGCGCGGTCAGACGCTGGCGTAGCGGTTCCATTACGGTGTCGATAAAACGCGCTTCGCGATCGAAGATATCAACATCCGCATGGGTCACCTCACCGTGGACCAGCAATGGCATTCCGAGTTTTTCCATCCGCTCCAGTACCGGCATGATAGCGTCGACTGACGTTACGCCATGACTGGAGTTAGTGGTGGCATTGGCCGGGTAAAGCTTGGCCGCAGTAAACACGCCTTCATGGAAACCACGCTCCAGTTCATCGGCATCGAGCGAATCCGTTAAATAGCAGGTCATTAACGGCGTGAAATCATGCCCGGCGGGCACCGCATCGAGAATACGCTGGCGGTAGGCGATCGCTGCATCAACGGTCGTAATGGGGGACGCCAGGTTCGGCATCACGATAGCGCGACCATAAATTTCGCTGGTATAGGGTACGACCGTTTTTAACATGTCGCCATCGCGAAGGTGAACGTGCCAGTCGTCCGGGCGGCGGATCTTTAAAACCTGGGATGGTGCAGTCATTAATAAGCTCCGGCTGAGGAATAGTCTTTTTGCCGGAAACAAAGGATAAGCGGAAACGTTTTCGTTTGCACGTAAAAAAAGGGCGCGAGCGCGCCCTCCGAAATCAATTGGTGAAAGGAATAACGATTTCACCAGGTTTAACTTCAATGCCTTTCGCGAGTTTCTTCGCTAACGCTTCGCCTTTACTACTGTCCTCACGCAACACGTAAGCGGGCCGCTGGTTAAAGTAGCTACGTAAAGACTGATTTAAATAGGGCAGGAGCGTTTGTAGCACTGATTGCATTTTCTCCGGCGTCACGGTGGCGTCTACTACTTCCATCTCCTGAAGATAGATGGCGCCTTTTTCTTTATCAAAGACCGGCAGGGCTTTTAGCTTGAGTTTCATCGTCGCTTTTTGACTGCCAAACAGGGAATTCATATCCAGCCTGGCATCGCCAGTAAGGGTGACTTTATTAGGCTCTTCCCGACCAATCTGGCTGGCAAGGTTAGTCAATACGATATGCGCGTCGGCAATGCCAGGCAGACCAATATCTTTTGAGAAATTATTCCGTTTTTCAAGCGCTTGATTGATTTCTTGTTCGCTAATGGTGTATTGCGTAAGTTGATTACAACCCACTAACAGGCCGCTAACTACCAGCGCAGCGGCAAAAAAAACTTTTTCATGGCGTTCCTTAGCATGTTGCCTGTGCCCTAATCTTGACACAAAGCAGCATGTCGCGCCAGCGGACATGGCGCCACTAAAAAAAGCTGAAAAAGGCGGCAAGAAAGGGTTGCCGCCTGGCGGGCGTTAGATAGCCATTGAGGAGAGTAAATTAATTTGCGTCTGCTTAGCCATATTATCGCGATAGTCCGCGACTTTTGTCGGCCAGTGAATACCGGCGACCAGCGTCAGATTACGCAGAAGCGGAAACAGATGAATATCATCTTCCGATAATTCGCCGTTAACGGCGTTAGGCTGTACGATGAGTTTATCCAGCAAACGTAAATCATCGCCGATCTTTTTAATCAGTCCGGCAGAGTGCGCAAGATGGTTGTCAAAACTGCCAGATGAGGCCTCTTTTTTGCGGATAAAATACTGGCGCGCCGCAGGGGTAGAAAATTCATCGAAAGCGGATTTTGCAAATCGCGGCAGCAGTAGCTGATTAACGTAACCGTTAACTTTGCGCAACCACTCTTCAATGGCTGGATTACGTTTCCCGGTTAACAGCGGTTTGCCGTCGAGGTTGTCGACATAATGTACAATATCCATACTTTCAGGAAGGTAGCGACTATCATCTTTTTGCAGGATGGGCACCATCTTTTGACCAATCATCCGGGTGGGCGTCGCCTCGTCGTCATTTTGTAACACGTTAAGTTCAACGGGGATGTTCTTCAGGCCGAAAATCATGCGGGCTTTAACGCAGAAAGGGCAATGATCGTAAATATAAAGCTTCACGTTTCTCCTCCATTTGACTGTCGGTTCCTGACCAGTATGGAGGAGATAGCGACAGGTATCAAATCAGGCGCCGGGTTCCAGCATCCGGCGCGGCGTGCGCTTATGACTAAATTGCCAGCCTAAAGCCAAAAAGGTGATAAAGCCGATAATACCGAGCATCATCCACGGTAGTTCAGGCTGCGCAAGCGCTTTACCCATATCAAACAACCAGCCGCCGCCGATATAACTAATCGCGCCGCCAATGGCTAATCCCAGACGGCTAAAGCCCATATAGCTTCCCCGCGCCCTCGCGTCCGCGGGCGACGCGCTGAGCGTTTCGCGCGCCGGTTCGGCGATAACCGAGCCGATGTAGAAAGCGCAAATAAGCGTAAAAAGCTGCTGTAAATTGCCCACCATCCCGATGGGGAGCATGCTCAGCGACATGACGAGCAAACCGGCCATCAGCCGATGCTCCAGCCGAAAACGCTTTTCGCTCCAGCGGGCAATCGGGTAGAGCAACGTCAGCGAGAGACACGCCTCAATAGCGTACATCCATTTCACGGCAGCAGGCGAACCGGCGATATCGTTTACCATAATCGGCAGCATTAACATGACCTGTACCGCCAGCATATAGTAGCCCGCCAGCGTCAGCACGTAGGTGACAAACCTTTTATTGCTCATGACGCGGCGCATTCCTTCACGCACCGGCGTTCTGGCCGTTGATAGCTTCCAGGCCGGAAGCAGCCATGCGTTGAAAAGGGCGCATAATATGAACAAAATAGCGCCCGTCGCGCAGACCAGGCGAAAATCGTATTGTAGCAACCAGCTTCCCAGCAGCGCGCCAATCACCGCGCCCGCGCTGTCCTGCATCATCAACAGAGAGAAGAAGCGGCCCCGTTGCTCCGGACGAATTAATTTGACCACCAGCGCTGAACGCGGCGGGTCGAAAAGCGTACCGCCGAGACCGGAAAGAAAGCAGGAAAACCACAAGAGCCAGGGCTCATGCGCGATACCCATGGTGGCAAAGCCTGCGGCGCGCATCAGCATACCGGTGACAATCATCGGTTTCGCGCCAAAGCGATCGGCGATGGCGCCGCCAAAAATGCCCAGACCTTGTTGAATAAACTGACGCAGGCCGAGCGCGATCCCTACCATTACGGCAGCCCACCCCATTTGATCGACAAAGCGAATAGAGATGAGCGGGAAGACGACGAAAAAACCCAGCACCACTAACATGTTATCGATGAGAAGAAAATATTTACCCAGGTTCCTCGCCTGCGAGACGCGCGACATTTCCCCTCCCGGGAAATAAAAGATGAGCGTCTTCTATTCTGCGGCGGCGTTTCGTTTTTTCCTACCGTTAGCGGGACAATATTTTTTTATCAAAAGTCCTTTTTAATCGAGAGTTTTCATCAAAATGTGGCAGCAATTCAAAAAATGACGATTTGCGCTTTTCACAGGGCCTGGTTGCGCAGGTATAGTAATGTTACTGGCGTGCTGAAGACGTTACAGGAAGGAGTAGGTATAGAATGTTTGGCTATCGCAGTAACGTGCCAAAAGTGCGCTTAACCACCGATCGTCTGGTGGTACGTTTAGTGCATGAGCGTGATGCCTGGCGTCTGGCCGATTATTACGCGGAAAATCGTCATTTTTTAAAACCCTGGGAACCGGTCCGTGATGAAAGTCATTGTTATCCTTCAGGATGGCAGGCGCGTCTGGGAATGATCGGTGAATTTCACAAACAGGGCTCCGCCTTCTATTTCGCGCTACTTGATCCGGAAGAAAAAGAAATTATCGGCGTGGCGAATTTTTCCAATGTGGTGCGCGGTTCTTTTCATGCCTGTTATCTGGGCTATTCCATTGCGCAAGAGTGGCAGGGGCAAGGGCTGATGTTTGAAGCCTTAACCGCTGCGATTCGCTATATGCAGCGCACTCAGCATATCCACCGTATCATGGCGAACTATATGCCGCACAACAAACGTAGCGGCGCGTTGCTGGCGCGGCTTGGCTTTGAAAAAGAAGGCTATGCGAAAGATTACCTGTTGATTGATGGACAATGGCGCGACCATGTCCTGACGGCGTTAACCACGCCGTTATGGACGCCGGGGCGTTGAGCGGCTTACGGAATGAGAGGCAAAGGGAGAAAACGATGAAATATGAATTAACCGCCACTGAAGCGCGAGTGATTGGCTGTCTGCTGGAAAAGCAGGTGACAACGCCGGAACAGTATCCGCTTTCCGTCAACGGGGTGGTGACAGCCTGTAATCAGAAAACCAACCGTGAACCGGTGATGAACCTGACGGAACAAGAGGTACAAGAACAGCTCGATAACCTGGTGAAACGCCACTTTTTGCGTACGGTCAGCGGGTTTGGCAACCGCGTCACCAAATATGAACAGCGCTTCTGTAATTCCGAATTTGGCGATCTGAAACTTAGCGCGGCGGAAGTGGCGCTCGTCACTACGTTGCTGCTGCGCGGCGCGCAAACGCCCGGCGAGTTGCGTAGCCGGGCGTCGCGGATGCATGAATTCAGCGATATGGCGGAAGTTGAATCCACGCTGGAACGGCTTGCCAGTCGTGAGGACGGCCCGTATGTCGTCCGTCTGGCGCGTGAACCGGGTAAGCGCGAAAGCCGCTATATGCACCTTTTTTGCGGCGACGTCGATGAACTGTCTCTCCAGACGTCTGCGCCGGAAAGTGCGTCGGGCGATCTTCAGTCGCGCGTCGAAGCGCTGGAAAGCGAAGTGGCGGAGTTAAAGCAGCGGCTGGATTCTTTGTTAGCTCACCTGGGAGAGTAATGTGAGAACATTACGGATTGGCATTGTCGTGTTAGGTGGTATTGCGCAGAAGGCCTGGCTGCCGGTATTAACCAACACCGCCGGATGGACGTTACAGGGCGCCTGGTCTCCTTCGCGGGATAAAGCCTTACGTATTTGCGAAAGCTGGCGCATACCGTATGTGGATTCGCTGGCGAATTTAGCGTCCGGCTGCGATGCGGTCTTCGTCCACTCCAGTACCGCAAGCCATTATGCCGTGGTCAGCGAACTTCTCAACGCTGGCGTCCATGTCTGCGTGGATAAACCGCTGGCGGAAAATCTACGTGATGCCGAACGGCTGGTGGCGCTGGCGGCGCAAAAAAAATTGACGCTGATGGTTGGCTTTAATCGCCGTTTCGCGCCGCTGTACCGCGAACTGAAGACGCGCCTCGGCACTGCGGCGTCACTGCGTATGGATAAACATCGTACCGATAGCATCGGGCCGCATGACTTACGTTTTACTTTGCTCGATGACTATCTGCATGTCGTGGATACCGTTCTGTGGCTGGCGGGCGGCGAGGCGCGCCTTGCCAGCGGCACGTTGCTCACCAGCGAGTCCGGCGAAATGTGCTATGCGGAACATCATTTTTCCGCCGACAAATTACAAATTACCACCAGTATGCACCGGCGCGCCGGAAGTCAGCGTGAATCGGTCCAGGCCGTCACCGATGGCGGGCTGTATGACGTGACGGATATGCGTGAATGGCGCGAAGAGCGCGGGCAGGGTATTCTCATCAAACCCATTCCGGGTTGGCAAACAACGCTTGAGCAGCGTGGTTTTGTCGGATGCGCGCGGCATTTCATTGACTGCGTACAAAATCAGACGGTTCCGGAAACGGCGGGGGAGCAGGCGATTTTGGCCCAGCGCGTCGTGGAGGCGCTGTGGCGGGACGCCATCAGCGAATAATCCTCTGTAACATCTGGCGGTAGTAATTCATCGTAATCCAGGTACTATACCCTCAATAATTCGAGTTGCAGAAAAGCTAACGCACATGCAGCTCGAAGTATGGCGGGTATATATGCCCACTCTACATAATACCTCTTTTCACAGTGAATAATGGCAAACCGTGGGGAGTCTGTAAGGCCTGATAAGACGTTTTGACGTCGCCGTCAGGCGCAGTGATACAGCCGGATACGGCAGAAGTTGCGTTATCCGGTCGATGGATCAGCCATGCAGGAGTTTTACGCCAGGGTCTGGAATACAAAAGAAATGAATTTATTGAAATCGCTGGCTGCCGTCAGCTCGATGACTATGTTTTCACGCGTGTTGGGCTTTGCCCGTGATGCGATTGTCGCCAGAATTTTTGGCGCAGGGATGG
Source organism: Salmonella sp. K21076 (assembly GCF_039650795.1). Taxonomy (NCBI): domain Bacteria; kingdom Pseudomonadati; phylum Pseudomonadota; class Gammaproteobacteria; order Enterobacterales; family Enterobacteriaceae; genus Salmonella; species Salmonella sp. K21076. Next base: position 13,179 of record NZ_JBCLYA010000011.1, on the reverse strand, counting down.
CGACCGACGCCTTTTTTGTGGCGTTTAAACTTCCCAATCTACTACGCCGGATCTTTGCCGAAGGCGCTTTTTCTCAGGCCTTTGTGCCTATCCTGGCGGAATATAAGAGCAAGCAGGGTGAAGAAGCGACGCGGATCTTTGTCGCTTACGTTTCCGGCCTGTTGACGCTGGCATTGGCCGTCGTGACGGTGGCCGGTATGCTGGCCGCCCCGTGGGTGATTATGGTAACCGCGCCGGGTTTTGCCGATACTGCGGATAAATTTGCGCTGACGACGCAACTGCTGCGGATTACGTTTCCCTATATTCTGCTGATCTCGCTGGCTTCACTGGTTGGCGCCATTCTCAACACCTGGAATCGCTTCTCTATTCCCGCTTTTGCGCCGACATTTCTTAATATCAGTATGATCGGTTTTGCATTATTCGCCGCGCCATACTTTAATCCGCCGGTGCTGGCGTTAGCCTGGGCAGTCACCGTCGGCGGCGTGCTGCAACTGGTGTATCAACTTCCGTATTTGAAAAAGATCGGTATGCTGGTGCTGCCGCGCATTAACTTTCACGACACCGGGGCGATGCGGGTGGTCAAACAGATGGGGCCGGCGATTTTGGGCGTTTCCGTCAGTCAGATCTCCCTTATCATCAATACCATTTTCGCCTCGTTTCTGGCCTCCGGCTCGGTCTCATGGTTGTACTATGCCGATCGGTTGATGGAGTTCCCGTCCGGCGTGCTGGGCGTGGCGTTGGGGACCATCCTGTTGCCGTCATTGTCGAAAAGCTTTGCCAGCGGCAATCATGATGAGTACTGCCGCCTGATGGACTGGGGGCTGCGTTTGTGCTTTTTACTGGCGTTGCCGAGCGCGGTAGCGCTAGGCATTCTGGCGAAGCCGCTGACGGTCTCGCTGTTTCAGTACGGTAAATTCACCGCCTTTGATGCGGCGATGACGCAGCGGGCGTTAATCGCCTATTCGGTGGGGCTGATTGGCTTGATCGTCGTAAAAGTGCTGGCCCCGGGCTTCTATTCTCGCCAGGATATTAAAACGCCGGTGAAAATCGCCATCGTGACGTTAATCATGACGCAGTTAATGAACCTGGCGTTTATTGGACCGCTGAAACACGCCGGGCTGTCGCTCTCTATTGGTCTGGCGGCATGTCTCAATGCGTCGCTGCTGTACTGGCAACTGCGCAAACAGAATATCTTTACGCCACAACCGGGGTGGATGTGGTTCCTGATGCGTCTGATCATTTCCGTACTGGTAATGGCCGCCGTGTTGTTCGGCGTGTTGCATATTATGCCGGAGTGGTCGCAAGGGTCGATGCTATGGCGTTTGCTGCGTTTGATGGCGGTAGTGATCGCGGGTATCGCGGCCTATTTCGCCGCGCTTGCCGTGCTGGGCTTTAAAGTGAAAGAGTTTGTTCGCCGGACGGCGTAAATTCAGTGCCTGATAGCGCTGTGCTATCAGGCCTACAAGGCATTCAGGCCGGAAAGGCGCAACGTCGCCATCCGGCAATGATTAGATAGATATTTTTTTACCGCCGCGGTGAGAGACGGAAGTCTGACCGTCAGCCCCGTACAAGGTCGGCTCCTGGTGAGGTTTCAGCACCTCCAGCGCCTGTTGATTACGCTCGATTTGCCCTTCCAGCAGCCAGCCGTTGTGCTGGTTGAGGTCGCGCAGATGCTGCGTTTTTTCGGTAATCGCCTGCCAGCGCTCTGCAATGTCATCGTTTGCGCTACGCTGCGCGTTCTGCTCCAGACGGCGCTGTTGTTCCAGATAATCCAGCGTCGCCAGCAACGAGCTTTTTTCTTCTGTAATACGCTGTAGCTGGCTGCCGTTAATCTGGCCTACGGAAAGCTGTTGTTGCTCGGCGTCCATCACCGTCTTCAGGTCATTCAGGACGGTGGTCATCTGGTCAAGTATTTCTGACAAACGAGTCATACGCTTATTTATTCTGTAAGTAGCTCTGCGCCTCGCGAATGAGCGAGTCTGCTATTTTTCCCGTATCCATTTTTAACTCACCGTTACGGATAGCCGTTTTTAATGCTTCGACGCGTTCCATATTAATGTCGCTGACGCCTGGCTGCATAAGCTTCGCTTGCGCGTCGCTTAACGTTACGCTGGCGCTCGTCGCGGCGGACGTTTTTTCCTGACGCGTTTTTTGTACCGGCGTGTCGCTGGTTTCGCGCGTCTGGACAGTGCTAACGGGTTTCAAAGGTGAGGTACGGTCAATGCTCATTTATTTATCCTCATCGAGGGTTACGTTGTAGCGGCCAGCTACCATCATGGTTGAATATCTCATCGGCAGCCGCGACAAAATCTTTACACAATTATAGGTTAATAAGAATATTCCCATCAGAATCGACGGTTCCACTCACGATTTGACCCGATGTCATGCGCACGCGCGCATTTTGCGCGACGGCGGCATTATTCATCGCCTGACCTTCCGCATTGACGCTAAACCCCTCGCCATTGGCGATGACCTGTACTCGTTGACCCGCTTTGACACGCCAGGCCTGACGTATCATCGTAAGCTGTACCGGCTGCCCGGGAGCGAGATCGCGCAAACTGACGGCATCCTGAATCTGACGGATATCCAGTACCGTCCGCGGCGGTAACTGATCCAGTCTGCCACGTTTTAGCGTGACGTTGGCCGGCGTCAATTTTCCGCCGCGCGCGACGGGCGCGGCTACGGCGACATAATTGCCGGTCGCTTGCACATTCACCTGCAAATAACGTTTTTCATTGGCGCAGCGCGCCACCACATTGACGTTGCCCCACAGCTTCGCGCTGCCCGTCATGCTGAAGGCTGGCTGCTCGCAGCTCGGTAGCAGATTGGGCGGTGAACGGAGCGTGACAACCACCTCGTCGCTGAAGCCAGCCAGACGCTGGGAAAACCACGTGGTCAGCTGGGCGTTGATGTCCTGCGCCATTGTCAGGGGGCTGAACAGCAAAGCCGCCACGGCGAATCCTCGTTTTAACGTTTGCATGGTACTTCCCCCTGGTTGATGTCATGACAGGATTCTACCCGTGTGAAGCAAGCATCAACGCAATAAATAGCGACGCATTTTGCGTTTATTCCGGCGATAACGCGCGCGTGAAGGCATTTAAGCTGTCGGCTGAATTTTGCCATTTGCGGAGGAGATATGCTCGACAGGCTCGATGCCGCCTTACGATTTCAGCAGGAAGCGCTAAATCTGCGCGCGCAACGTCAGGAAATATTAGCGGCGAATATCGCCAATGCCGATACGCCGGGGTATCAGGCGCGCGATATTGATTTTGCCAGTGAGTTAAAAAAAGTGATGGTGCGCGGACGGGAAGAAACCGGCGGCGTCGCGTTGTCGTTGACTTCTTCTCGCCATATTCCCGCCCAGGCGGTCTCTTCTCCCGCAGTGGATCTGCTTTACCGCGTACCCGATCAGCCTTCTTTGGATGGTAACACCGTAGATATGGACAGGGAACGTACGCAGTTTGCGGATAACAGTCTCAAATATCAGATGGGGCTTACCGTTCTGGGTAGCCAACTCAAAGGCATGATGAATGTGCTACAGGGAGGAAACTAATTCGTGGCGCTGTTAAACATTTTTGATATTGCCGGATCGGCGCTTGCCGCACAGTCCAAGCGGTTGAACGTTGCGGCCAGTAACCTTGCGAATGCGGATAGCGTCACCGGCCCGGACGGACAGCCTTATCGCGCCAAACAGGTGGTTTTTCAGGTGGACGCCGCGCCGGGTCAAGCCACTGGCGGGGTAAAGGTCGCCAGCGTGATTGAAAGTCAGGCACCGGAAAAGCTGGTTTATGAGCCAGGCAATCCGCTGGCGGACGCTAATGGTTACGTCAAAATGCCCAACGTCGATGTGGTCGGCGAAATGGTCAACACGATGTCAGCCTCGCGCAGCTATCAGGCAAATATCGAAGTCCTGAATACCGTAAAAAGCATGATGCTTAAAACGCTGACATTAGGCCAGTAAAGGAGGCGCGTATGTCTATTGCCGTAAATATGAATGACCCGACCAACACGGGCGTCAAAACGACGACCGGCAGCGGGTCGATGACCGGAAGCAACGCTGCCGATCTGCAAAGCAGTTTCCTGACCTTACTGGTCGCGCAATTGAAGAACCAGGACCCGACTAACCCATTACAAAATAATGAGTTAACGACACAGTTGGCGCAAATCAGTACCGTGAGCGGCATTGAAAAACTGAATACGACGCTGGGGGCTATTTCCGGGCAAATCGATAATAGTCAGTCCCTACAGGCGACCACGCTGATTGGACATGGCGTTATGGTGCCTGGCACCACAATTCTGGCGGGTAAAGGCGCGGAAGAAGGGGCCGTGACGTCCACGACGCCGTTTGGCGTGGAATTGCAACAGCCTGCGGACAAAGTGACGGCAACCATTACCGATAAAGATGGCCGGGTGGTACGGACGCTGGAGATCGGTGAGTTGCGAGCCGGGGTACACACCTTTACCTGGGATGGTAAGCAAACGGACGGAACAACGGTACCGAATGGTTCTTACAACATTGCGATTACCGCCAGCAATGGCGGGACGCAACTGGTGGCGCAGCCGCTGCAATTCGCTCTGGTACAGGGCGTGACGAAGGGCAGTAACGGCAACCTGTTGGATCTGGGTACCTACGGCACCACCACACTCGACGAAGTTCGGCAAATAATCTAAGCCCTTACACTTATCAGGAGTCAGTCATGTCTTTTTCTCAAGCGGTTAGCGGCCTGAACGCTGCGGCCACCAACCTTGATGTTATCGGTAATAACATCGCCAACTCCGCCACCTATGGCTTTAAGTCCGGTACGGCATCATTTGCCGATATGTTCGCCGGTTCCAAAGTGGGGTTGGGCGTAAAAGTGGCGGGGATTACCCAGGATTTTACCGACGGTACGACAACGAACACCGGGCGCGGGCTGGATGTCGCGATTAGCCAGAACGGTTTTTTCCGCCTGGTAGACAGCAACGGTTCCGTGTTCTATAGCCGCAACGGCCAGTTCAAACTGGACGAGAACCGTAACCTGGTCAATATGCAGGGGATGCAGTTGACCGGCTATCCGGCCACCGGTACGCCGCCGACCATTCAGCAGGGGGCGAATCCTGCGCCGATCACCATTCCGAACACGCTGATGGCGGCGAAATCGACCACCACCGCGTCAATGCAGATCAACCTGAACTCAACGGACCCTGTACCGTCTAAAACGCCCTTTAGCGTGAGTGATGCGGATTCGTATAACAAAAAAGGCACCGTCACCGTTTATGACAGCCAGGGTAATGCCCATGACATGAACGTCTATTTTGTGAAAACCAAAGATAATGAATGGGCTGTGTACACCCATGACAGCAGCGATCCTGCAGCCACTGCGCCAACAACGGCGTCCACTACGCTGAAATTCAATGAAAACGGGATTCTGGAGTCTGGCGGTACGGTGAACATCACCACCGGTACGATTAATGGCGCGACAGCGGCCACCTTCTCCCTCAGCTTCCTTAACTCCATGCAGCAGAACACCGGGGCTAATAACATCGTCGCCACCAATCAAAACGGCTATAAGCCTGGCGACCTGGTGAGCTACCAGATTAACAATGATGGCACCGTGGTTGGCAACTACTCCAACGAGCAGGAGCAGGTGCTGGGGCAGATTGTGCTGGCTAACTTCGCCAACAACGAAGGTCTGGCATCCCAGGGCGATAACGTCTGGGCGGCGACGCAGGCCTCCGGGGTAGCGCTGCTGGGGACTGCCGGTTCCGGCAACTTCGGTAAGCTGACGAACGGCGCGCTGGAAGCCTCTAACGTGGATTTGAGTAAAGAGCTGGTGAATATGATCGTCGCGCAGCGTAACTACCAGTCGAATGCGCAGACCATCAAAACCCAGGACCAGATCCTCAATACGCTGGTTAACCTGCGCTAAGCGCCTGACGGGATAGCTTAATGGATCACGCAATTTATACCGCCATGGGGGCGGCCAGCCAGACGCTTAACCAGCAGGCGGTAACGGCCAGCAACCTGGCTAATGCCTCAACGCCGGGCTTTCGCGCGCAGCTTAACGCGCTACGCGCGGTGCCCGTTGATGGCCTCTCTTTAGCGACGCGCACGTTGGTTACGGCGTCGACGCCGGGGGCGGATATGACCCAGGGTCAGTTGGACTACACTTCCCGCCCGCTGGATGTTGCGTTACAGCAGGACGGCTGGCTGGTGGTGCAAGCGGCGGATGGCGCTGAAGGATATACCCGTAACGGGAATATCCAGGTGGGCCCGACCGGGCAGTTAACCATTCAGGGACATCCGGTTATCGGCGAAGGCGGCCCGATTACCGTTCCGGAAGGGTCGGAAATCACCATTGCGGCAGACGGCACGATCTCCGCGCTCAATCCCGGCGACCCGCCAAACACGGTGGCGCCCGTTGGGCGGCTGAAGCTGGTCAAAGCGGAAGGCAATGAGGTGCAGCGGAGCGATGACGGTTTATTCCGCCTTACCGCCGAGGCACAGGCTGAACGCGGGGCGGTACTGGCCGCCGACCCGTCAATTCGCATTATGTCGGGCGTGCTGGAGGGCAGTAACGTCAAGCCGGTTGAAGCCATGACCGACATGATCGCCAACGCACGTCGTTTTGAAATGCAGATGAAGGTTATCACCAGCGTAGATGAGAACGAAGGGCGAGCTAACCAACTGCTGTCGATGAGTTAATACAGGACATTTTATGATCAGTTCATTATGGATCGCCAAAACCGGTCTGGACGCGCAGCAAACCAATATGGATGTGATTGCCAATAACCTGGCAAACGTCAGCACCAATGGTTTTAAGCGTCAGCGCGCGGTATTTGAAGATCTGTTGTATCAGACCATCCGCCAGCCGGGCGCGCAGTCGTCCGAGCAGACGACGCTGCCTTCCGGGCTGCAAATCGGTACCGGCGTGCGTCCGGTCGCCACGGAGCGCCTGCACAGTCAGGGGAACCTGTCGCAGACCAACAACAGTAAAGATGTGGCGATTAAAGGGCAGGGCTTTTTCCAGGTCATGCTGCCGGACGGTACGTCTGCCTATACCCGCGACGGCTCTTTCCAGGTGGATCAGAATGGTCAACTGGTGACGGCGGGCGGTTTTCAGGTGCAGCCGGCAATCACCATTCCGGCCAACGCGTTAAGCATCACGATTGGCCGCGACGGCGTGGTCAGCGTTACCCAGCAAGGGCAGGCCGCGCCGGTTCAGGTCGGGCAGCTTAACCTGACCACCTTTATGAACGACACCGGTCTGGAAAGCATCGGCGAGAACCTCTATATCGAAACGCAATCGTCCGGCGCGCCGAACGAAAGCACGCCGGGGCTCAACGGCGCGGGGTTGTTGTATCAAGGGTATGTCGAAACGTCGAACGTTAACGTGGCGGAAGAGCTGGTGAACATGATTCAGGTTCAACGCGCCTATGAAATTAACAGTAAAGCAGTATCGACGACCGATCAGATGCTGCAGAAACTGACGCAACTCTAAGGGGCCGCCGGTGGGGGATACGCCACCGGCTCCCTGATTTTGAAGATGAAGGTAATGCAAAAATACGCGCTTCACGCTTACCCAGTTATGGCCCTGATGGTCGCGACGCTGACAGGATGCGCCTGGATACCCGCTAAACCGCTCGTGCAGGGGGCGACCACGGCGCAGCCGATACCTGGCCCGGTACCGGTGGCGAATGGCTCCATATTTCAGTCTGCGCAGCCGATTAATTATGGCTATCAGCCGCTTTTTGAAGATCGTCGACCGCGTAATATCGGCGATACGCTCACGATTGTGTTACAGGAAAACGTCAGCGCCAGTAAAAGCTCGTCGGCAAATGCCAGCCGCGACGGCAAAACCAGCTTTGGTTTTGATACGGTACCGCGTTATCTGCAGGGATTATTCGGTAATTCCCGCGCGGATATGGAGGCCTCCGGCGGCAACTCTTTTAATGGTAAAGGCGGCGCGAATGCCAGCAATACCTTTAGCGGCACGCTGACCGTGACCGTCGATCAGGTTCTGGCCAATGGCAATTTACACGTCGTGGGGGAAAAACAGATCGCGATTAATCAGGGAACGGAATTCATCCGCTTCTCCGGCGTGGTAAATCCACGCACCATCAGCGGTAGCAACTCTGTTCCCTCGACACAGGTGGCGGATGCGCGGATTGAATATGTCGGGAACGGCTATATTAACGAAGCGCAAAATATGGGCTGGCTGCAACGTTTCTTCCTTAATTTGTCGCCGATGTAAGCGAGGTGTATGTGTTTAAAGCTCTTGCAGGAATCGTTCTGGCACTGGTTGCCACTCTGGCGCACGCCGAGCGTATCCGGGATCTGACCAGTGTCCAGGGAGTACGGGAAAACTCGCTGATCGGCTACGGGCTGGTGGTCGGGCTGGACGGTACGGGCGACCAGACGACCCAGACGCCATTTACCACCCAGACGCTGAATAACATGCTGTCACAACTGGGGATTACGGTCCCCACCGGCACCAATATGCAGTTGAAAAACGTGGCGGCGGTGATGGTGACGGCGTCGTATCCGCCTTTTGCGCGACAGGGACAAACGATCGATGTCGTCGTTTCCTCAATGGGGAACGCTAAAAGTCTGCGTGGCGGGACGTTATTAATGACGCCGTTAAAAGGGGTGGACAGCCAGGTGTATGCTCTGGCGCAGGGCAATATTCTGGTCGGCGGCGCGGGCGCTTCCGCAGGCGGCAGTAGCGTGCAGGTTAACCAGCTTAATGGCGGGCGCATCACTAATGGCGCGATTATCGAACGCGAGTTGCCGACTCAGTTCGGCGCTGGCAACACCATTAATCTGCAATTGAACGACGAAGATTTTACGATGGCGCAGCAAATTACCGACGCCATCAACCGCGCCCGCGGTTACGGCAGCGCCACTGCGCTTGATGCGCGAACGGTACAGGTACGCGTGCCCAGCGGCAACAGCTCGCAGGTGCGTTTTCTGGCGGACATTCAAAATATGGAAGTCAACGTGACGCCGCAGGATGCAAAAGTCGTGATCAACTCGCGTACCGGTTCGGTGGTCATGAATCGGGAAGTCACGCTGGATAGCTGCGCTGTGGCGCAGGGCAATTTGTCAGTGACAGTCAATCGCCAACTCAACGTCAACCAGCCGAATACGCCATTTGGCGGCGGGCAGACCGTGGTGACGCCACAGACTCAGATAGATTTGCGTCAGAGCGGCGGATCGCTACAGAGCGTGCGTTCCAGCGCCAATCTGAACAGCGTAGTGCGCGCGCTGAATGCGCTTGGCGCGACGCCGATGGATCTGATGTCGATTTTGCAGTCCATGCAGAGCGCGGGCTGTCTACGCGCCAAACTGGAAATCATCTGATGATCGGAGACGGTAAATTGCTGGCCAGCGCGGCCTGGGATGCGCAATCTCTGAACGAACTGAAAGCGAAAGCGGGCCAGGACCCGGCGGCGAATATCCGTCCTGTGGCCCGTCAGGTGGAAGGGATGTTTGTGCAGATGATGCTGAAAAGTATGCGCGAGGCTTTACCCAAAGATGGTTTATTCAGCAGCGATCAGACGCGTCTGTATACCAGCATGTATGACCAGCAGATCGCCCAGCAGATGACCGCCGGTAAGGGATTGGGGCTGGCGGATATGATGGTTAAACAGATGACGGGCGGGCAGACGATGCCTGCAGATGATGCGCCGCAAGTACCGCTTAAATTCTCCCTGGAGACGGTAAACAGCTATCAAAATCAGGCGCTGACCCAACTGGTGCGCAAAGCCATACCGAAAACGCCGGACAGCAGCGATGCGCCGCTCTCCGGCGACAGTAAAGACTTTCTGGCCCGGCTTTCGCTCCCGGCGAGGCTGGCCAGCGAACAAAGCGGGGTGCCGCATCATCTGATTCTGGCGCAGGCGGCGCTGGAGTCCGGCTGGGGGCAGCGGCAAATCCTGCGGGAGAATGGCGAACCCAGCTATAACGTATTTGGCGTGAAAGCGACCGCCAGTTGGAAAGGGCCGGTGACGGAAATCACCACCACTGAATACGAAAATGGCGAAGCGAAAAAAGTGAAAGCGAAATTCCGCGTCTATAGCTCGTATCTGGAGGCGTTATCGGATTATGTCGCGCTGTTAACGCGTAACCCACGCTACGCTGCCGTGACCACTGCCGCCACGGCAGAGCAGGGCGCAGTGGCTCTGCAAAACGCCGGATACGCCACTGACCCGAATTACGCGCGTAAATTGGCCAGCATGATTCAGCAGTTGAAAGCGATGAGTGAAAAGGTCAGCAAAACCTACAGCGCGAATCTCGACAATCTCTTTTAAATTGCTCAAGTCCACGTAGTCGCTGCCGATAACAACGAGTATTGAAGGATTAAAAGGAACCATCATGTCCAGCTTGATTAATCACGCCATGAGCGGACTTAACGCCGCGCAGGCCGCGTTAAATACGGTCAGTAATAACATCAACAATTATAACGTTGCGGGTTATACCCGGCAGACAACTATTCTGGCGCAGGCAAACAGTACGTTAGGGGCTGGCGGCTGGATAGGTAATGGCGTTTACGTTTCAGGCGTACAGCGCGAATATGATGCGTTTATCACTAATCAGCTACGCGGCGCGCAAAACCAGAGCAGCGGCTTAACCACGCGCTATGAACAAATGTCGAAAATCGACAACCTGCTGGCCGATAAATCCAGCTCACTGTCTGGCTCGCTGCAGAGTTTTTTTACCAGCCTGCAAACGTTAGTCAGTAATGCGGAAGATCCTGCGGCGCGTCAGGCGCTGATTGGTAAAGCGGAAGGGCTGGTAAACCAGTTCAAAACCACCGATCAGTATCTGCGCGATCAGGATAAACAGGTCAATATCGCGATTGGCTCCAGCGTGGCGCAAATCAACAATTACGCGAAGCAGATAGCTAACCTGAACGATCAAATCTCCCGTATGACGGGCGTAGGCGCGGGCGCATCGCCGAACGACCTGCTCGATCAACGTGATCAGTTGGTTAGCGAGCTTAACAAGATCGTTGGCGTCGAGGTGAGTGTACAGGACGGCGGCACCTATAACCTGACGATGGCCAATGGCTATACGCTGGTGCAGGGGTCGACGGCGCGTCAGTTGGCGGCGGTTCCCTCCAGCGCCGACCCGACGCGAACGACTGTCGCTTATGTCGATGAGGCCGCCGGTAACATCGAAATTCCGGAAAAGTTGCTGAACACCGGTTCGCTCGGCGGGCTACTGACGTTCCGTTCTCAGGATCTGGATCAGACTCGTAATACGCTGGGCCAGTTGGCGTTGGCGTTTGCCGATGCGTTTAACGCGCAGCATACCAAAGGTTATGACGCCGACGGCAATAAAGGGAAAGACTTCTTTAGCATTGGCTCGCCGGTGGTATATAGCAACAGTAATAATGCCGATAAAACGGTATCGCTAACCGCTAAGGTGGTCGACAGCACGAAGGTTCAGGCGACGGATTATAAGATTGTTTTTGACGGTACAGACTGGCAGGTTACTCGCACTGCGGATAACACCACCTTCACGGCAACAAAAGATGCTGACGGAAAACTGGAGATTGACGGTCTGAAAGTGACGGTAGGGACTGGCGCACAGAAAAACGACAGTTTTCTTCTCAAGCCGGTCAGCAATGCTATCGTCGACATGAACGTTAAAGTGACAAATGAAGCCGAGATTGCGATGGCGTCTGAGTCAAAACTCGATCCTGATGTGGATACCGGCGACAGCGATAACCGCAATGGTCAGGCATTGCTGGACTTACAAAACAGCAATGTAGTGGGCGGCAACAAAACCTTTAACGATGCTTACGCCACGTTGGTCAGCGATGTGGGTAACAAAACGTCAACGCTGAAAACCAGCAGCACCACGCAGGCGAATGTGGTTAAACAGCTTTATAAACAGCAACAGTCGGTTTCCGGCGTTAACCTCGACGAAGAGTACGGCAATTTGCAGCGTTATCAGCAGTATTATCTGGCGAATGCGCAAGTATTGCAGACCGCGAATGCGCTGTTTGATGCGTTATTGAATATTCGCTAAAGGAGAAGGATGACATGCGTATCAGTACCCAGATGATGTACGAACAAAATATGAGCGGCATCACTAATTCTCAGGCCGAATGGATGAAGCTGGGCGAGCAGATGTCTACCGGTAAGCGCGTTACCAACCCATCTGACGATCCGATCGCCGCGTCGCAGGCGGTAGTACTCTTTCAGGCGCAGGCGCAGAATAGCCAGTACGCCCTGGCGCGTACGTTTGCCACCCAAAAAGTGTCGCTGGAAGAAAGCGTACTCAGTCAGGTGACGACGGCGATTCAAACCGCGCAGGAAAAAATCGTCTATGCCGGAAACGGCACGTTAAGCGACGATGACCGCGCGTCGCTGGCGACGGATTTACAGGGGATCCGCGATCAGCTGATGAACCTGGCAAACAGCACTGACGGCAATGGTCGCTATATCTTTGCCGGGTATAAAACGGAAGCGGCGCCATTCGACCAGGCGACAGGTGGTTATCATGGCGGCGAGAAAAGTGTTACCCAGCAGGTGGATTCCGCACGCACGATGGTAATTGGCCATACGGGAGCGCAAATTTTTAATAGCATCACCAGCAATGCGGTGCCGGAACCGGATGGCTCGGACTCCGAAAAGAATCTGTTTGTCATGCTCGATACGGCAATTGCCGCGCTCAAGACCCCGGTGGAAGGCAATGACGTGGAAAAAGAAAAAGCCGCTGCCGCCATTGATAAAACCAATCGCGGCTTAAAAAATTCGCTTAATAACGTCCTGACCGTTCGTGCGGAACTGGGAACGCAACTGAGCGAACTCAGTACGCTGGATTCACTGGGAAGCGACCGTGCGCTGGGACAGAAGCTACAGATGAGCAACCTGGTAGATGTGGACTGGAACTCGGTCATTTCCTCCTACGTCATGCAACAGGCGGCATTACAGGCGTCCTATAAAACGTTTACCGACATGCAGGGAATGTCGCTTTTCCAGTTGAACCGGTAACGCCTCTTTTTGAAACATATCACGAAACTGGATATGTTTTGTCTGCCCGCGCCATCCACCCCGGCGCGGGCATTTTTTGTCTATGGAAAACCCCCAGCTAGGCTGGGGGTTCCGGAAAGCTTTCAGCTTTAAGCCAGTTATTAAAACCCCTTTTGATTTGTTAAAACATCTTGCGGTCTGGCAACTGCAAAA
>NZ_JBCLYA010000010.1:0-3966 GCF_039650795.1 Salmonella sp. K21076 | reverse complement strand
CCCCCAGCAGCAGGGCAAAGGGGACCATCAGCCAGGTGAACATGGTGTTAAAGAACGGCTCCCCCACCGAAATGCTGCCCAGCCCCAGCTGTTTGTGCACCAGCGGCAGCAGGGTACCCAGCAGCACCACCAGCATGGCGGCCATCAGCAGGACGTTGTTGCCGAGCAGCAGCGACTCACGCGACCACAGCGCGTTGTTCACCCGCGAACGCACCCTGTGCCCGCGCACGGCGAACAGCAGCAGCGAGCCGCCGGTGACCAGCACCATAAAGGCGAGGATAAACATTCCGCGCGCCGGGTCGGAGGCGAAGGCGTGCACCGACACCAGCACCCCGGAGCGCACCAGGAAGGTGCCCAGCAGGCACAGCGAGAAGGCGCAGATGGACAACAGCAGCGTCCACGCCTTAAAGCCGGCGCGCTGTTCGGTGACCGCCAGCGAGTGCAGCAGGGCGGTGCCCGCCAGCCACGGCATAAAGGAGGCGTTCTCCACCGGGTCCCAGAACCACCAGCCGCCCCAGCCCAGCTCGTAGTAGGCCCACGCCGAGCCGAGCACGATGCCCAGCGTCAGGAACACCCACGCCGCCAGCGTCCACGGGCGGGCAAAACGGGTGAACGCGCTGTCCAGACGCCCGCTCAGCAGCGCGGCGATGGCGAAGGCGAAGGCCACCGAGAAGCCGACATAGCCCATGTACAGCAGCGGCGGGTGGAAAATCAGCCCCGGGTCCTGCAGCAGCGGGTTCAGGTCGCGCCCCTCCACCGGAAAGGCCGGCAGCGTGCGGGCAAACGGGCCGGAGGTGAACAGGATGAACGCCAGAAAACCGGCGCAGACCATCCCCATCACCGCCAGCACCCGGGCGACGATATCCGCCGGCACCTGCCGGCTGAACACCGCCACCGCCAGGGTCCAGCCGCTCATCAGCAGCACCCACAGCAGCAGCGAGCCCTCGTGCGCCCCCCAGGTGGCGGCCACCCGGTACCACACCGGCAGCTGCGTGTTCGAGTTGCCGGCGACATAGGCCACGGTGAAGTCGTTAACCACAAAGGCGTGCACCAGCACGAAAAACGCGCCCGCCACGCAGATGAACAGCAGCCAGGCGAACACCCCGGCCGACGCCATCATCCGCGCGTCGCCGCGCGCCACGCCCCACAGCGGGTAAACGGACAGCAGCAGCGCCACGCCGAGCGCCAGGCACAGCAGTGCGTGGCCGTATTCAGGCATCATGATGAAGTGTCCTTATCAGCGCGTTGCGGGCGGCGGTGGTTTTCCTGCATCGCCTTTTCCACTTCCGGCGGGGTGTAGTTCTCGTCATGCTTGGCCAGCACCTCGTGCGCCAGGACGTGGTTGCCCTTCTCCAGGGTGCCCTGCACCACCACCCCCTGCCCCTCGCGGAACAGGTCCGGCAGTATCCCCTCATAGCTCACCGTCACCGACCCTTCGGCGTCGTAGAGGCTGAAGTTCACCTTCAGCGAGTCCGGGTCGCGCCTGACGCTGCCGGGCATCACCATCCCGCCGACGCGCAGGCGCTGGCCCACCGCCGGCAGCTGCTGCGTCTCGCGCTTGCCGTAGAGGATTTCGCCGGGGGTATAGAACAGGTCGATATTCGCGCGCAGCGCGTACAGGACCAGGGCGGTGGTCAGCGCCAGGCCCGCCAGCACCGCGCAGACCACCCATAGCCGGTTTTTACGTCGCAGGTTCACGCGGCCTCCTGTTGCGCCTGTGCGGCACGCATCCGCGCCTCGCGCGCCCGCTGCTGCGCCACGCCGCGCAGAATGGCCCGGCGCTGCAGCACCGTGTGCAGCGCCAGCAGCGCCAGCGGCGCCACGGTCATCGCCACCGCCAGCCAGACAAAAAAGGCGTACCCGCCCATGGCGAAAAAATCGCTCCACGATGAAAATGCCGGACTCACCGGTGCCCCCTTTTCAGTATCAGTTCGCTCACCCACGGGCGGCGTTTTTCCATCAGTAAAATCAGGTTGCGCATCCGCATCAGCGCCAGCGTCATAAAGAGCAGCAGGAAGCCGGCGATGGCCCAGCGCAGCGGCGAGCGCATCGCCGGGTCGATACTCAGCTGCATCCGCGTCGAGCCCTGGTGCAGGGTGTTCCACCACTCGACGGAATAGTGGATAACCGGCAGGTTCACCACGCCGACCAGCACCAGAATGCCCGCCGCGCGCCCGGCCATTTTACGGTCGTCAAAGGCGTGCCACAGGGCGATGACCCCGGCATAGAGAAACAGCAGCACCAGCTCCGAGGTCAGGCGCGCGTCCCACACCCACCAGGTGCCCCACATCGGTTTGCCCCACGCCGCGCCGGTGACCAGCGCGATGAAGGTGTACACCGCCCCCACCGGCGCCATCGCCGCGACGGCAAGGCTGGCCATTTTCATCTGCCAGACCAGCCCGGTGAACGCCGCCACCGCCATCGCCGCATAGATACCCATCGACCAGATGGCCGCCGGGACATGCAGGTACATAATGCGGTAGCTCTCCCCCTGCTGGTAGTCCGCCGGGGCGAAACCAAAGCCCCGGACCCAGCCCGTGGCCAGCACAATGATGCCGGCTGCCGCCAGCCACGGCACAAGCCTGCCGCAAATCTGATACAGCCGGGGCGGCGCCGCCAGCTGATGAAGGGTTTTCCACATAGTCGTCACCTGACCTCCTGAAACCAGTAAAATGTCCGTCGTGCCGGGGCGCTACTGCGTACTGATGCGCAGCGCCGCCGCGGTGGCGAACGGGCTTAACGTCGCGCTGCCCGCCAGCAGCGCCCCCAGCACCGCCAGATAGCCGTCAACGGGTAAATGCATCGATGCCGCGTCCATCGCCGCGGTGGCGAAAATCAGCACCGGGACACTCAGCGGCAGCACCAGAATGCCCAGCAGGACGCCGCCGCGCCGCAGGCCGGCCGTCAGCCCGACGCCCGGCGCGGCGAGAAACCCCAGCGCCGGCGTGCCGAGCAGCAGCGTCAGCGCCATGATTTTCCAGCCGTACACGTCCATCCCCAGCAGCAGCGCCACCAGCGGGGAGAGCATCATCAGCGGCAGGCCGGTCACCGCCCAGTGGGCCAGCACCTTCGCCAGCACCACCGCCGGCAGCGGCACCGGCAGCAGCATCAGCTGCTCCAGGCTGCCGTCCTGCAGGTCGTCGCGAAACAGCCGCTCCAGCGCCAGCAGCGAGGCCAGCAGCGCCGCCACCTGGATGATGCCCGGCGCGATACGCGCCAGCAGCTGCGGCTGCGGCCCGACGCTTAACGGAAACAGGGTGATGACCATCAGGAAGAACCACAGCGGGCCGGCGATGTCCGCGCCGTGGCGGAACGCCACGCGCAGCTCGAGACAGAAGACACGCCACATCACAGCCCGGCCCCCCCGCCGGTCAGCGCCAGGCGGCGGACGGTGTCCGCGGCCCCCGGCAGCGGCTGGTGGGTGGTGAGGATGACCATCCCGCCCTGCGCCGTGTGCGCCGCCATCCGCCGGGTGAGGCGCGCCACGCCGTTAACGTCAATGGCGGTGAACGGCTCGTCGAGCACCCACAGCGCGGCGCGGGTCAGCCACAGGCGGGCCAGCGCCACCCGGCGCTGCTGCCCGGCCGAGAGCTGAGCGACCGGCACGTCCTCAAATCCCGCCAGCCCGGCCTGCGCCAGCGCCTCCGGGAGACGCGCGCCGTCACCGGGGTGGAAAAAGTGCAGGTTCTCCCGCGCCGTCAGGCGGGTTTTTATCCCCGGCTGGTGCCCTATCCACAGCAGGCTGCGATGGAAGCTGTCGCGCACGCGGCGCAGGGGCTCGCCCTGCCAGTACACCTCCCCGCCGTCCGGGCGCGCCAGCCCGGTCAGCAGGCGCAGCAGGGTGGTTTTTCCGGCGCCGTTGCCGCCGGTGACCTGCACCCACTCCCCGGCCTCCACGGTGAACGACAGCCCGCGAAACAGCGTCCTCTCGTCCCGCTCGCAGTACAGATCTCTGGCTTCAAGCAT
>NZ_JBCLYA010000001.1:0-2119 GCF_039650795.1 Salmonella sp. K21076 | reverse complement strand
TAATTTGATGCCTGGCAGTTCCCTACTCTCGCATGGGGAGACCCCACACTACCATCGGCGCTACGGCGTTTCACTTCTGAGTTCGGCATGGGGTCAGGTGGGACCACCGCGCTAGTGCCGCCAGGCAAATTCTGTTGCCGGAAACGAATCTTTTATCTTTCGTTCCCGAAAATCCGGAATCAGTGCTGAAAATCGTCTCTCATCCGCCAAAACATCTTCGGCGTTGTAAGGTTAAGCCTCACGGTTCATTAGTACCGGTTAGCTCAACGCATCGCTGCGCTTACACACCCGGCCTATCAACGTCGTCGTCTTCAACGTTCCTTCAGGAGACCTAAAGTCTCAGGGAGAACTCATCTCGGGGCAAGTTTCGTGCTTAGATGCTTTCAGCACTTATCTCTTCCGCATTTAGCTACCGGGCAGTGCCATTGGCATGACAACCCGAACACCAGTGATGCGTCCACTCCGGTCCTCTCGTACTAGGAGCAGCCCCCCTCAGTTCTCCAGCGCCCACGGCAGATAGGGACCGAACTGTCTCACGACGTTCTAAACCCAGCTCGCGTACCACTTTAAATGGCGAACAGCCATACCCTTGGGACCTACTTCAGCCCCAGGATGTGATGAGCCGACATCGAGGTGCCAAACACCGCCGTCGATATGAACTCTTGGGCGGTATCAGCCTGTTATCCCCGGAGTACCTTTTATCCGTTGAGCGATGGCCCTTCCATTCAGAACCACCGGATCACTATGACCTGCTTTCGCACCTGCTCGCGCCGTCACGCTCGCAGTCAAGCTGGCTTATGCCATTGCACTAACCTCCTGATGTCCGACCAGGATTAGCCAACCTTCGTGCTCCTCCGTTACTCTTTAGGAGGAGACCGCCCCAGTCAAACTACCCACCAGACACTGTCCGCAACCCGGATCACGGGTCCACGTTAGAACATCAAACATTAAAGGGTGGTATTTCAAGGTCGGCTCCATGCAGACTGGCGTCCACACTTCAAAGCCTCCCACCTATCCTACACATCAAGGCTCAATGTTCAGTGTCAAGCTATAGTAAAGGTTCACGGGGTCTTTCCGTCTTGCCGCGGGTACACTGCATCTTCACAGCGAGTTCAATTTCACTGAGTCTCGGGTGGAGACAGCCTGGCCATCATTACGCCATTCGTGCAGGTCGGAACTTACCCGACAAGGAATTTCGCTACCTTAGGACCGTTATAGTTACGGCCGCCGTTTACCGGGGCTTCGATCAGGAGCTTCGCTTGCGCTGACCCCATCAATTAACCTTCCGGCACCGGGCAGGCGTCACACCGTATACGTCCACTTTCGTGTTTGCACAGTGCTGTGTTTTTAATAAACAGTTGCAGCCAGCTGGTATCTTCGGCTGACTTCAGCTCCGTGAGTAAATCACTTCACCTACGTGTCAGCGTGCCTTCTCCCGAAGTTACGGCACCATTTTGCCTAGTTCCTTCACCCGAGTTCTCTCAAGCGCCTTGGTATTCTCTACCTGACCACCTGTGTCGGTTTGGGGTACGATTTGATGTTACCTGATGCTTAGAGGCTTTTCCTGGAAGCAGGGCATTTGTTGCTTCAGCACCGTAGTGCCTCGTCGTCACGCCTCAGTGTTAAAGTGAACCGGATTTACCTGGAACACATACCTACACGCTTAAACCGGGACAACCGTCGCCCGGCCAACATAGCCTTCTCCGTCCCCCCTTCGCAGTAACACCAAGTACGGGAATATTAACCCGTTTCCCATCGACTACGCCTTTCGGCCTCGCCTTAGGGGTCGACTCACCCTGCCCCGATTAACGTTGGACAGGAACCCTTGGTCTTCCGGCGAGCGGGCTTTTCACCCGCTTTATCGTTACTTATGTCAGCATTCGCACTTCTGATACCTCCAGCATGCCTCACAGCACACCTTCACAGGCTTACAGAACGCTCCCCTACCCAACAACACACGGTGTCGCTGCCGCAGCTTCGGTGCATGGTTTAGCCCCGTTACATCTTCCGCGCAGGCCGACTCGACCAGTGAGCTATTACGCTTTCTTTAAATGATGGCTGCTTCTAAGCCAACATCCTGGCTGTCTGGGCCTTCCCACATCGTTTCCCACTTAACCAT